>JAYTAJ010000101.1:0-2127 GCA_043737575.1 Myxococcales bacterium
CCGCTGACGTGGCGGCGCTCGTCGGCGAGGATCACCCGCAGCACGTGCGCGGTCGGATCGAGCCGACCGCGCGTCGCTTCCATCGCCTCGAGCACGGCGAGGTGGCGCCCGAACACGCGAGCGCCGGTCGCTTCCAGCGACGCAGCGCACGCGAGCAAAGGCACCACCTCGCCGGCCGAGAAATCACGCGCGGCGCGGGTGCCGAGCTGCTCGAGCAACCACAGCTTGCCGCGCACCACCGCACCGCCGCGGGCCCGCACCGAGCCGCGCCAGCCCAGCTCGGCCAGCCGCGCCCGCAACAGCTTGGCGTGGCGGGCCTCGTCGGCGAGCTGCCGCTCGAGCAGCTTGCCCAGCCACGCCGGCCCGGTCCCGGCGATCGCCTTCGCCAGCGCCGCGCCCTCGGCGCACTCCTCGCCCCACAGGTACTCGGCGAGCAGCCAGGTCTCGCTGCGCGGCGAGCGCGTGGTGCGGATCAGGGCGCGTCGCTTGATGTCGTGGACCAGTCGGGCTTGGATGCGTCGGAGCACGCCAGCGGCTTGAGCAACGCGTGTGCCGTGGTCCATCCACTGGAATGCAGGCGCGCGGGTGTCGAACTCTCAACTTGGCTGTTCACGATCGACCACGGTGTACAGTCGACGGCGATGAGCCTCAACCTCGCCACGCTGCTCCGCGAGAGCGCCAAGAAGCATCCCGACAAGCCGGCGATCCACATCGGCGACACCGCGCTGCCCTACGGCATGCTCGACACCCTGGCGCAGAAGTTCGCGAGCGCGCTGCGCGGCCTCGGCGTCAAGCCCGGCCAGCACGTCGCGCTGCTCCTGCCCAACGTGCCGCAGTTCACGATCACGTACTTCGGCAGCCACTACGCCGCGTGCCCGGTGGTGCCGCTCAACGTGCTGCTCACCGCCGACGAGATCGCCTACCACCTGACCGACTCCGAGGCGGTCGTGCTGATCGCGTGGGAGGGCTTCCTCGACGCCGCGAAGGCGGGGTTCGATCGGGTCGACGCGTGCAAGCACCTCGTCGTGGTGCGCGGCGATCGCACCGATCTGTCGGCGCCACCAGGCGCGCACAACCTGAACGCGATCACGGGCGCGGCCGCGCCGATCGGCGACGTCCCCGCGACCAGCCCCGACGACACCGCGGTCATCCTCTACACCTCGGGCACGACCGGCAAGCCGAAGGGCGCCGAGCTCTCGCACTTCAACCTGTTCTACAACGCCGAGTACATGAAGCAGCTGCCGCACGGCTACGAGCCCCACGAGGCCGTGGTGCTGGTGGTGCTGCCGCTGTTCCACAGCTTCGGCCAGACCGTCATGCAGAACGCGACGGTCCGGGGCGGCGGCACGATGGTGCTGATGCCGCGGTTCGACCCGCTCGGCGCCGCGCAGCTGATCGCGAAGCACCAGGTGAAGTTCTTCGCTGGCGTGCCGACGATGTACTTCGCGTTGCTGCACCACCCCGAGGTCACTGCCGAGCTGCTGAGCTCGCTGCAGCGGACCGCGTCGGGCGGCGCCGCGATGCCGGTCGAGGTGATGAACGCGTTCGACGCCAAGTTCAAGACCGACATCCTCGAGGGCTACGGCCTGTCGGAGACGTCGCCGGTCGCGTCGTTCAACCCCAAGGGCGAGAAGAAGGTCGGCTCGATCGGCAAGCCGATCTGGGGCGTCGAGTTCCGCCTCGTCGACGACGCCAACAAGGTCGTGACCGCCGCCGACACGCCCGGCGAGATCCAGATCCGCGGTCACAACATCATGAAGGGCTACTGGCGCAAGCCCGAGGCGACCGCGGAGTCGATCGACGGCGGCTGGTTCAAGAGCGGCGACGTCGGGCAGCGTGACACCGACGGCTACTACTACATCGTCGATCGCAAGAAGGACATGATCATCCGCGGCGGGTTCAACGTGTATCCGCGCGAGATCGAGGAGGTGCTGTACGGGCACCCGGCGGTCGCCGAGGCCGCGGTGATCGGCGTGCCGCACGAGAGCCACGGCGAGGAGGTCAAGGCGGTGCTCGCCCTCAAGGCCGGCCACACCGCCACCGCCGACGAGATCATCGCGTACTGCAAGGAGCGCCTGGCGGCCTACAAGTACCCGCGCTCGGTCGAGATTCGCGACACGCTGCCGA
>JAYTAJ010000102.1:0-2123 GCA_043737575.1 Myxococcales bacterium
GAGACGGTGACCTGGTACTACGAGCGCAACGCGGTCACGCCAGCAGGTTGACGATCCAGATCGCGGCGATCGCGCCGAGGATCCAGAACGGCCGCCGCCCGGCCATCAGCACGTCGCCGCGACCGACGACGATCGCGCCGCACGCGACCAGCATCGCGACGAGCACCAGCGGCACCAGCGGGTGAAACTCGAACGCGGCGGCGAGGTCGCCATGGCCGAGCGCGAGCGTCGCGTGGGTCAGCCCGCAGAACGCGCACTCGATCGCGGTCGCGGCGCGGAACGGACAGCCGGGGCCATCCTCGGCCATGCGCGCCCGCAGCGCGTCGGAGCCGAACGCGCCGACCGCCAAGGTCGTCACCATCGCGCCGATCCACAGCGCCGCCGCCGCGCGCACCCAGACGTCACGATGCTTGGGAAGTGCCACGGTGGCGACGAGCGACGCGTCTTGGTGGGGGGCCCCGTCGGGATCCCCGACGGGGGGCGGGCTGGCGACAGCCCGCCTTAGTAATTCGAATGCGAGCTACCGGCAGCGAGCGCGAAGGCGAACACGAAGAACACCACGCAGCAGATCAGGAGGATCGTCGCGATCATCCCGCAGATGCGACCGGCCTGGGCGTTTCCGCGCGAGGTCGGATCGACCTGGCCGGCGTCGATGCGTGCAAGCTCGCCGTTGCCCATCGACCAGGCAATGGGCCCCATCAGGCTGCACACCACCAGCGACAGGATGCCGAGCGTCAGGATCGTCCCGCCGCGCGGCGGAAAGATGTAGCTCGGCACGCCGTACATCGGCTGCGCGCCGTAGCCGCGCAGGCGCGCGAGCTCGGCGTTGCAGGCCTGGAGCTGCTGCGACAGCATCGCGATCGTGGCGGCATCTTGCTGCTGCCCCGACTGCGCCTGCCGAAGCTGGGTCTCGAGCGCGCTCGCGCGGGCGAGCGCGGCATCCCACTCGCTGCGGTACATGTCAGCTTCCCGCGGCGAAGATCATGATGCCGATGACGAACCACACGATCGAGATGATGATGCCGGCGAGCGCGAGGCCGCCGCCCGACTTCATCCCGTTCGAGTTCTTCACCTCGTTGTAGCCGATGATCGAGAAGATCAGCCCGAGGAGGCTGCACGACAGCAGCGCGAGGACGAAGCCGGCGATCGCCATGCCCGACGTCGAAGGCGCCATCTGCATCGGCACGCCGTAGGGCGGCGGGTAGTAGCCCGCGGGCGGACCCGGGGGATAGCCCGGCGCACCCGGTGCCTGGCCGTACGGCGCGGCGCCGTAACCGGCGGCCGGGCCGGCCGCTGGGAGCTGCGCACCGCAGCTCGCACACACCACGCTACCGTCGAGATTGATCGTCGCACACCGGGGGCAGTTCATCGATTCGTCCTCCGCGCACGAGCATGCACGGGTCACCGGGGCGGTGCAACCCCGGTTCTTTCGCAGATCGCTGCGCGCGCTACCCGATGTGCGCGTTTCCGCTGACCGCCGCGATCACCAGCACGAGGTAAATGAGCTCGATCACGATGCGGATGATGCCGATGATGATGCCCGCGAGCGCGAGGCCACCGCCGGTGACGGTGCCATTCGACCGCTTCACCTCGTTGTTGCCCATGATCGAGAAGATCAGGCCGAGGACACCGCACACGACCAGCGACAGGACGAAGCCCGCGATCGCCATGCCCGACGTGCGGGTCGGCTGGGCGTAGCCACCGTAGGGATAGCCGGGCGGCGGATACCCCTGCGCGTAACCGGGCGGCGGATACCCCTGCGCGTAGCCGGGCGGCGGATAGCCACCCGCGTAGCCCGACGGCGGCGGCGGCGCGCTCGGCGGCGGCGCGGCGGACGCGACGACGGGGAGAGGCGCGCCACACTGAGCACAGAGCGAGGCGCCGTCGGGGTTTACCGTGGCGCAGCGGGGGCAGTTCATGGTCGGCGAGCATGCCCACCGACCGTGCGCGGCGCAACTGAGAACACCCGCGCGACGGGAATCCGTCTACGCTGGGCGTGATGCAGGCTCGCACCTATCTTCTCTTCCTCGCGCTCGCCGCGTGCGGCAGTAAGTCCAACCCCAACGCCGACGCCTCGCCGTACGACGCCCCGCCCGCCCCGTACTGCACGCCGACCAGCGGCA
>JAYTAJ010000103.1:0-2122 GCA_043737575.1 Myxococcales bacterium
CGAGCCCGAGCTCGCGGCGCAGGTCGACGAGGCGTGGACCGAGTATCCGCTGCGCTACAAGCCCGGACCGGTCGATCGGCCGCCGCCGTTCGTCGCGCCGCACCAGCCGCGGCTCGACTTTCAATTATGGTTCTATGGACTCGCGCACGAGCGCCAGCCGCCGGGCCACGTGCTGCGCCTGCTGGTCATGCTGTGCCGCGCGCCCGCGCGGGACCAGGCGGCCTTCGCGGTGCCGCTGGCCCCCGGGCCCGACATGGTCCGCCTGCAGTTCTGGCGCTATCACTTCAGCGAGCCCGGCGCGGCCGTCTGGTGGACCCGCGAGCAGGTCGGCGAGCTCGGCCTGCGCTGCGCCGATCTCCCGTGAAAGTCAGTTGGCCTGGTCTTCGTCGGCGAGGTCGAGCGCGAGGTTATTATAAAATGCCTCGCTGGTGACGAACGCCGCCCAGTCCGGCTCGATCGGCTCGATGCCGCGGCGCTGCTGAAACACCACGATGTCGTCGAACTCGTCCTGATACCAGCCCCACAGGAAGCGGGCGCGCAGCGGATCGAGGTTGCGGCTCCGCAGCTCGGCGACGACGTCGGGCAGCTCGTCCTCGTCGAACTCCTCGATCAGCGCCTCGGCCTCGTCGATCAGCGTCGCGAGGTACGCGATGCCGGCCTTGGTCAGCTGCCAGCGCTCCTTGCGGCGGTGGATCTCGACGTGGCCCGCGACCGCTTGCTCGTGGAAGATCTCGTCGAGCGGCGTCAGCTCCGACGGCAGCGCGATCGGAAAGATCATGCCGCCGTCGCGCGGCTCGAGGTCGAGCTTCTTCAGGACGTAGAGGCCGGCGTAGGCGCGGATGTCGTCGTCGTCGACGACGCGGGACGAGGTGGTGACGAGGTCGGTGGTCATCGGGTCGGCTCCTCGGCGCGCAGCCAGCGCTCGGCGGTCAGGCGCAGTCGATCGGCGGCGACGTCGTGCCACGCGTCGACCGCGCCGAGGCCGTAGTGGATCGGCCGCGGCCGCGCCGCCAGCCGCGCGCGGTGCGGGTTGCACAGCGCCAGGACGATCGCGTCGGTCGCGGGCAGCCGCGGCAGCCAGCGATCGAGGAACGTCGAGCACAGCACCGTCACCGCGCCGCCGTCGTCGGCGAACTCCAGCTCGACGTCGTCGGCCAGCACCTCGCCGTCGTCGGCCGCGTGCAGCGCCAGGACCAGCGCGTCGTCGACCGCGACCCGGGTCGCGCCGTCGTCGAGCCACACCCGATCGATCCGGGCCCAGCCGAACCCGGCGTAGTCGAGATCGACGGTGTCGCGGTCGCCGTCGAAGCCCAGGAGGTCCAGCGGCGCCCGCTCGACGAACGGCAGCTCGAGGATGGTCCGCGCCGTCACCCGCCTCAGGCCTCGAGACGGGGCAGGCGCGCCCGCGGCCCGCGCCGCCCACCGAACCGACCGCCGCCCCGCGACCGCGGCGGCGAGCTGCTGGTGCCGCGGGTACCGCCGTAGCTGCGCCCGGTCTGGGACGGCTTGGCGAAGCGCTGCGGGTTCTGGGCGCGGTAGCCCGCGCGCTGCTGGTTGAGCTGACCGTGGCGCGCCGAGGACGTCGTGTACGGCTGCTGATACATCGGGCGGTACGACGGCATCATCATGCTCGACATCATCGAGCCCATGAGCATGCCCGTCATGATGCCCATCATCGGCGAGTGATAGCCCGCGTAGGAGCCGTGGCCAGCGGTCTGGTACTGCCCCTGGCCCTCGCTGGTCAGCGTGCGCTGGATCGTGAAGATCTTCTCGGGCTCGTCGACCTTGCCGTCGGTGTTCTTGTCGAAGAACCCGGTGACGACCTGGGACTTGTCCTCGGCGTCGTGGACCGCGATGCTGATGATCTCGTCGCCCTCGTAGATCTCGTTGATGCGCTTCTCGAGATCCTCGGGGCCGTCGGCCAGCTTGTAGGCCTCGTTGACCTTGTCCCAGTCGATCTTGACGTTGGTGTTCTCGGTCGTCGCCCAGCGATCCCGATTGCGCTCGTCCTTCGACTTGCACGCCGCGGTCGAGCCCATGAACGCCACGGCCAGCGCGGCCACCAGGATCTTGCTACGCGTGATCATTCACGCATCGTAGTGCGCTTCGCCCCGGAGTCAAC
>JAYTAJ010000104.1:0-4942 GCA_043737575.1 Myxococcales bacterium
GCCGCCGTCGTCGGCATCGATCACCGTGTCGACCAGCCCGCCGACCGCGGCCACGACCGGCACCGCGCCGTACCGCATCGCGTACAGCTGCCCGAGCCCGCACGGCTCGAAGCGGCTCGGCATCACGAACAGATCGGCGCCCGCGTACATCCGCCGCGCCAGCTCACCGTCGAAGCCGAGCCGCACCGCGATCGCGCCCGGGTGCGCCGCCGCCAGCGCCACGAGCCGCGCCTCGAGCTCGGCGTCGCCGCTGCCCAGCACCGCGAGCCGCGCCCCCGCCGCGATCATCGCGGGCGCGACGTCGGCGAGCAGATCGAGGCCCTTCTGCGGCGTGAGCCGCGCGATCGCAACCGCGATCGGCGTGCCCGAATCGATCGCGAGGCCGAGCTCGGCCGCCAGCGCGGCGCGACACGTCGCCTTGCCCGCGAGCGCCTCGCCGCCGAACCGCGCGGGCAGGGCCGCGTCGGTCCGGGGATCCCACGCCGCGTCGTCGATGCCGTTGACGACGCCGACCAGCGGCGCGACGTCGTGGCGCAAGAAGCCGTCGAGCGCCTCGCCGCGCGCGGGCGTGACGATCTCGCGCGCGTAGGTCGGGCTCACCGTCGTCACCACGTCGGCATACGCGAGGCCGGCCTTCAACAGCGACAGCTGATCCCAGAACTCGGCGTGCGCCGCGTCGAAGATCGTCCACGGCAGCCCGAGCGCGGGCACCGTCTCCTTCGGGTAGATGCCGCGGTAGGCGAGGTTGTGGATCGTCGCGACCCGCAGCGCGCGATGGCCCTCGAGCGCGGCCCACGCGAGCAACAGCCCGGCCTGCCAGTCGTGGCCGTGCAGCACGTCGACGGTGCCGCCGACCAGAGACGACCCCGCGGCCAGCGCGGCGCGGCACAGCACCGCGAACCGCTCGGCGTTGTCGAAATGATCGCCGCCCGCCGCGGTGCCGTACAGCCCGTCGCGATCGTAGAGCGCGTCGCACTCGACGAACCACACCCCGGCCGCGCGCCGCAGCCCGACGTTCCACACCCGCGCGCCGACGGTGACCGCGTAGGGCCGCGTCGCGCCGAGCCCGACTCCGGCCGCCGCCAGCCGCGCCCGCGCCGCGCGGTACAGCGGCACCACCGTCGCGGTGACGACCGATCGATCCGCCGCGACCAGCGCCGCGGGCAGCGCCGCGACCACGTCGGCCAGGCCGCCGGTCTGCGCCCACGGCGCGACCTCCGACGCGACGTGGACGATCCTCATTCGTCGTCGGCGTGCGAGCGGGCGAACCGCTCGTAGCGCGGGCCGGCCGAGTCGTAGCTGTGGCGGCCGTGCATCGCGATCGCGTAGGTGCCGGCGCGGACCTGACCGCGCAGCTCGGGATCGTTCTCGATCAGATCCGACACGTCGTTGGCGAGGACCACCGGACCGCGGGCCGGCACCACCGTGCCCTTGGGCATCACCGCGATGCCGCTGTCGGTGAGGAACGGCAGCCGCTCGCGATCGGCCTCGAGGTCGTAGCCGATCTCGGTGCCCGGCTCGATCTTGCAGTTCTTGTCGAGGATGACGCGGCGCAGGCGCGAGCCAGCGCCGATGTCGCAGCCCGACAGCACCACTGACTCGACGACCTCGGCGCCGGCGTGGACGAAGCAGTCGTAGCCGAGCACCACCGAGCGCAGCCGCGCGCTCGCGACGATCGAGCCCTCGCACACCAGGCTGTCGTCGATCTCGCTGGCCGGCTGGCCCTCGCCAGCGCGCACGAACCGCGCGGGCGGGTAGTCGCGCTGCGCCGAGCGGATGCGCCACTGCCGGTTGTACAGATCCATCGCCGGCACGCGGGCCCGTAGCTCCATGTTGGCGTCGAAGTAGCTGTCGAGGGTGCCGACGTCGCGCCAGTACGCCTCGGCGTCGGGCGGATCGCCCGGCACCCGGGTCGCGCCGAAATCGAACGCGTAGATCCGCGCGCCGGTCGCGAGCAGCCGCGGGATGATGTCCTTGCCGAAGTCGTGGCGGCTCGACGGATCGGCGGCGTCCTCGACCAGGCTCTTGGTCAGCACGTCGGCGCGGAAGATGTAGTTGCCCATCGACACCAGCGACCAGTCGGGGCGGCCCGGCATCGCCGGCGGATTGGCCGGCTTCTCGACGAACGCGACGATGCGGCCGCGATCGTCGACGTGGATGCAGCCGAACTGGTGGGCCTCGCTGCGCGGCACCGCGAACGCCGCGATCGTCAGGTCGGCGTGGCGCTCGCGATGGAACGTGTCCATCTGATCGGGCGCGAACTTGTAGACGTGATCGCCGCCGAACACCGCGACCTGGGCCGGTCGGGCGTCGCGCACCAGGTTGAGGTTCTGCGCCACGGCGTCGGCGGTGCCGCGGTACCAGAACTCGCCGAGTCGCATCTGCGCCGGCACCACCTCGATGTACTCGCCGAAGCCCGACAGCCGCCAGTTGCGCGACAGGTGCTTGATCAGGCTCGACGCCATGTACTGCGTCAGCAGGTAGATGCGGCGGTAGCCGCTGTTGACGAAGTTCGACAGGACGAAGTCGATGATCCGGTAGCGGCCCGCGAACGGGACCGCCGGCTTCGAGCGGTGGAGGGTGAGCGGGCCCAGCCGCGAGCCTTTCCCGCCCGCCATGATCATGACCAGCGTGTCCTTCATCGGCGTTCGATGGTACCGCGCCCGGCGTCGTCCACGGTACAACCCAGGCCGTGGACCTTTCGTTTCGTCGCGTCGCCGGGCGCATGGTGCTGGCCGCTGGCGTGTGCGCCGCGGCGATCCTGGTGGTGCGCGAGGATCCCAGCGCGCCGGACGGCGTGACGTTCGTGGTCGATCCGCGGCCGCTGGGCGCCGAGCTGCGTCACCTCGACGTCACCATCGCGGTCGGCGACGTCGTGTCGGGCTGGACGACCGGCGACTGGGATCGGACCCGGCCCCTCGAGCCGCTGCGCCTCACCACGCCGGCGCCGTCGGGCGAGGTCACGATCACGCTCGACGTGGTGACCACGACCGGCGCCCACCGCGTCGTCCACCACGCCCGGCCCGCGAAGGGCAGCGTCGTCGAGATCGTGGTCGGCGCTACGGAGTGACGGCGCGGAACAGGTTGGCGCGGTAGAAGCGCAGCTCCGCGATTGACTCCTGGATGTCGCCGAGCGCGCGGTGCGACTCGATCTTCGGCGGCTGTTTCGCCAGCTCGGCGGGATACCAGCGTCGGCCCAGCTCCTTCACCGTCGACACGTCGATCATGCGGTAGTGGAGGCGGGTATCGAAGGCCGGCAGGTAGCGGCGGATGAAGCGGCGATCCTGGTGGATCGAGTTGCCGCACAGCACCGGCCGATCGCGCGCGCTGAAGTGGGCGTCGATGAACGCGAGGGTCTGGGCCTCGGCCGCGGCCTCGTCGACGATCGAGGCCCGGACCTTGTCGGTCAGCCCCGAGGCGCCGTGGTGCTCGGTGTTCCACGCGTCCATCGCCGCCAGCACCTCGTCGGCCTGGTGGACCACCAGCTCGGGCCCCAGGGCGATGACCTCGAGGTTGGCGTCGGTGACGATGGTCGCGAGCTCGAGGATCCGCTCGCGCGCCGGATCGAGGCCGCTCATCTCCATGTCGAGCCACAGCAGGCGTTCGCTCATCGCGCGCAGGCTAACATTCAGCCGCGGCGATCGATCGGCTGCGGCAGGTGATCGGTGACCTTCGGCTTCATCAGCGCCTCGAGCGCCGCGCGCTCGGCCTCGGGCAGCTGGCCCCAGCCCGGCAGGTAGCCGAACACCTCGCGGGCCGGCTTGCGCACCAGCCCGTCGATCACGTCGAGGGCGTCGAGCGACACCAGCGCGGGGTGGAGCTGGCCGCAGGCGTGGGACAGATCGAGCAGATCCTTGCGCAGCGCGACGAGGTAGTTGGCGAGGCGCGCGCTCTTCAGCGTCGGATCGAGCCCGCGCATGAGCCACTTGTCCTGGGTCGCGATGCCGGTCGGGCAGCGCCCGGTGTGGCAGACCTGGGCCTGGATGCAGCCGATCGCCAGGAGGCCCTCGCGCGCGACGTTGATCAGATCGGCGCCCATCGCCAGCGCCAGGAGCGCGGTCTGCGGGAAGCCGAGCTTGCCCGAGCCGATGAACACCACGTCCTCGTGGACGCCGTCCTCGGCGAGGGCGCGGTAGACCGCGGCGAAGCCGAGCTTCCACGGCAAGGCGACGTGATCGGTGAACACCAGCGGCGCCGCGCCGGTGCCGCCCTCGCCGCCGTCGATCGTGATGAAGTCGGGGCCGCGACCGGTGGTGCGCATCTGCCGCGCCAGCTCGTGCCAGAAGGCGATCTCGCCGACCGCGCTCTTGATCCCGACCGGCAGCCCGGTGGCGTCGGCCAGCCGCTCGATGAAGTCGAGCATCGACGACACGTCGGAGAATGCCGAATGCCCGGCCGGGCTGTGGACGTCCTTGCCGATCGGCACCCCGCGGATGCGGGAGATCTCGGCGGTGACCTTGGCGGCCGGCAGCAGCCCGCCCATGCCCGGCTTCGCGCCTTGCGACAGCTTGAGCTCGATCGCCCGCACCGGTGCCGACGCCACCGACGCCAGGAACCGCTCGAGCGAGAACGAGCCGTCGTCGTTGCGGCAGCCGAAGTAGCCGGTGCCGACCTGCCAGATCAGCTCGCCGCCCTTGCGGTGGAAGTCGGAGATGCCGCCCTCGCCGGTGTTCTGCAGCGCGCCCGCCAGCGCGACGCCGCGGTTGAGCGCCTCGACCGCGCTGCCCGACAGCGAGCCGTAGCTCATCGCCGACAGGTTAACGATCGACGCCGGCCGGAACGCCTTGGCGCGGCCGCGCTTGCCGCCGAGGATCTTGCCGCACGGCACCGTCGCCTTGGCGTCGACGTGGGCCGAGACCGGGAACGCGGCGTGGCGGATGATCAGGTACGACGGCGTCTGCTCGAGATCGTTGTCGGTGCCAAAGCCGAAGTAGTTGTTCTC
>JAYTAJ010000105.1:0-2121 GCA_043737575.1 Myxococcales bacterium
GACGATGGTGCGAGTCGCTCGCTGAGTGCTCGATCCAGCAGCTCGAGGAACGCGCCGATGCGGCAGGGCTTCGCGAGGAAGTACGGTGTCCCCATTCGCTTGGCGATCTCCGGCAGATCAGGATTTCCCGACACCAGGATGATGGGAACGCGCTCCTCTCCGCAGTTGTGCAACAACATCTTGTGAGCCATGCCGGGCCCACCCAGGACCGGCATGTCGACATCGAGCACCAGGGCGTGAGGCAGCGACGCCGAGCGAAGGACCAGGAGCCCCTCCTCGCCCGTGGATGCGGTGTGGACGACATGCTCCTCGGCGCGCAGGAGGTCTCCGAGCGCCTCGACGAGATCGTTGTCGTCGTCGACGAGGAGTAGGTGAGCCATGCGACTGTCCGCACTGTAGCATCAGGCCGCGAGCATGCCGGCGGCGACGGCGTCCATGAGCGCGGTCATCTCGGCGGGGCCGAAGTCGGAGCCGCTGGTGAGCCAGTCGACGTGGCGCTGCTCGGGGCGCACGGTGCGCGGGTCGCGAGGGTCGCGGTAGTGGCCGAGGACGTCGAGGTGATCGGCGAGCCCGGCCCAGACCAGGGTGCCCCAGATCTGCGACCGGATCGGGGAGACGCCGTCGTTGGCCTCGAGCGACACGGGAGATGACAGCACGCGGGCGAGGACGGCCTCGTTGGCGTCGCCGGACCACGGCGCGGTCTCGCGCATCGCGGCGCATGGGTACCGGGCGTGCTGCGCGGCGGTGATGCGGTGCAGGCCGAAGAACAGCGAGAGCGACACGGCGCGCCATGGATGGCCGAAGGTCTCGAGCCACTCGCGCGGCTTGGGGCTGGGCGCCATCGACGCGGTCGACTGGTAGACGACGCCGGGGCGATCCTCGAGGCCGGCGGCCACGAGATCCATCGACTCGGGGCTGAGCTGGAGCATCGATCCCTGATCGTCCTCGATCGCGGACAGGAACGTGCGCACCTCGGGACAGCTGGCGTCGTCGATCATGCCGACGACTGACTCGATCGAGCGGTCGAGCATCCGCAGCTTGAACGGGAAGGTCTTGTCGGTGCCGCGCAAGAGGCCGAGGATCACGCTCGCGGCGGCGAGGGGCTGGGCGCCGATCGACAGGCCGGCCATGGTGAGGACCGACAGCGCGGCGAGGAGGCGCTGGCCGTTCGCGGTGGCGAAGTAGCTCGCCAGCGGCGTCCCGAAGTGGGGCGTGTTCATCGTCGTGATGCTGCGGAGCCGCGGCAGCCACGCGTGCGCCGCGCACGATCGCGTGGCGGGCGACGCGACCAGCCGGGCGTCGAGCCCGCCGGTCGAGTGGCCGAGCAGGTGGATCGGATCGCGCGCCTCGGCGGTCCGGCTGACGACCTCGGCGAGCCGCAGGCACCGTCGCCGGATCGAGGCGGTCGGCAGCTCGTCGAGCACGTGGGCGATCAGCGTGTGTCCGGCGGACTCGAACCGCGCCGTGAGCTCGCGCTCGACGTGCGCGAAGTAGTTGTACGAGCCGAGGCGGCCGAACCCGAACATGCCGGGTGAGAAATAGACGTGGTGACGCATCAATCCTTCCGCTCGATCACCGCCTGGATGCCCTCCAGCGCGAACGACTCGCGCAGCCGCTCGATGACGATCGCCTCGACCCGTGGCTCGAGATCGACGAAGGCTCCGACGACGTTCGCCACGAACCAGCCCTTGCTCTCGCTGACCAGCTCGTCGACGTTGGTGATCTTGATGGTGATCATGGACCAGTGTTCCACACTCGGCCGCGCTATGAAGTGGGGTGCCGCACGCCCTCCTCGTCCTCGGCCTCCTGGCCTTCACCGCTTGCACGAAGTCCGAGCGTGAGCGCCCACCTTCGCGCGACGCCAGCGCGAGCGTGAAGGTGACCGACGCGCGCACGACCCTGGATGCGCGGATCGCGGTCGATGCGCGGATCGCGCCGGACGCGCGGATCGCGCCGGACGCGCGGATCGCGGCCGATGCGCGGATCGCGGTCGACGCGCGGCCCAGCCGGCCTGTCACCGACGCCGCCCCGCCGGCGGATGCCAGGCCCGCGAAGGAACCGCCGCCGCCTGCCAGCGCGCCGCCCGGGCGCGGCGAAGCGTGCGGCGCCGGTGATGCGTGC
>JAYTAJ010000106.1:0-11403 GCA_043737575.1 Myxococcales bacterium
GAGGCCGGCGACGACAAGCTCAGCCACGACCAGCGCGCCAACAAGCGCGGCCCCGACGGCAAGCCGGTCAACAACTGCGGCAGCTACCGCATGAACCACGTCGAGGCGATCAAGGCCGCGGCCGCGGCCGGCAAGATCGGCGGCACCCGCGACGACGCGATGCTGTACGAGGCGTTCGCGAGTCACTACCTCACCGACGCGTACTCGTCGGGCCACGTCCGCACCAACCGCATCTCGGCCGAGACCCACTGGAACCAGCGCGTGCCGATGTTCTGGACCAACATCCACTGGTGGATGGCGGAGCAGATCGCCAAGCACGTCGACCGCAACAACTGGCGCGGCAACATCGCGACCGTCGACTACATGTGGCAATCGGCGCGCGACACCATCGGCGCGAAGCTGAAGGACAAGGGCATCCCGAACATGACGTTCGGCAGCGTCATCTCGGGCGCGGTCCACGACGTCGACAACGCCGACGGCGTGATGTGCAAGGTCGGCGACGAGGTCGTGAAGCTGGTCGGCGACGGCCAGGTCCTCGACGAGCAAGGCAAGGTCCAGGCCCAGGGCGTCGAGACCGGCAAGAAGGCCGCGGCCGGAGTCCGCGCCAGCGTGAAGGACATCGAGGACGCCTACGCCAAGGGCAAGGGCGGCATGGCGCCCGACGACGCGGTCGCCGCGGTCCGGTTGGCGGACGGTCTGTTCCGCGCCGAGCAGCTGTGGCCGCAGGCGCTGCCCGACACCGCGGCCGGTCAGAGCGCGACGCCGAAGTGGCAGCAGGAGACGGTGAAGGAGCTGTTCGCCGAGTCAACCATGAGCAAGGCGCTGCACCGCTTCGCCAACAACAAGGCGGCGACGCTCGGCAAAGAGATGAAGATGGAGGAGGCCTACGAGGAGGCGGCGCTGCACCAGGGCGTGCTGGCGCGGTTGAAGGGCGACGAGACCTCGGTGATCGCGACGTTCCAGGAGATCATCGACTACATCCCCGACACCGGCGGCCACGGCGGCCTCCCGATCCTGCAGAGCCCGGTCGACAACAACTCCGACGACAACGCCCTCGAGTATTTCCAGACCGCGAAGGAGGCCAAGGCGCTCGGGACGCTCACCACCGAGCAGCGCTTCAAGGCGATCCGGTTCCTCATCGCCGGCTCGTGCGCCGACGACGAGGAGCAGGCGATCATCGAGATGCTCGACACCGCCGCGGTCGCCGACATGGTGTCGATCGTGACCCGGCTCGGCGGCGGCGACGTCAAGAAGGGCGTCGACTACCTCGACTCCGGCATCGACGGCGCCGAGTGGGACGAGCTGTGCAACCGGGTGCTGAGCAAGAGCCCGACGACGTCGGTGCAGATGGACGACGACGGCGCCCGCGCCGCGGTCGCGGCCGGCAAGCACACCACCGCCAGCGCCACGACCAAGCAGGGCTGGATCAAGCAGCTGATGGACGGCTCGTGCGGCGACGACGACGAGCTGGCGATCATCCGCATCATCACCGCCAGCACGCCGGCCGACGCGATCGCGATGGTCGACGCGCTCGGCTACTCGAACCTGTGGGACAAGATCGACGGCGCCGAGAGCGTGCAGCTCACGAAGGTGCTGAAGGCCAAGGGCTACTACAGCGCGATGAGCCAGGAGCGGCGGCAGTACTGGGTCAAGCGGATGTCCGACGGCGGCACCAACGACAGCGCCCAGGAGCTGATCGTCTCGATCCTCGAGAGCGCGAGCCCGGCCGACGCCAAGGCGATCATCGACACCGTCGGCAACGGTCAGCTCGACTTCGATCTCAGCGGCACGCATCAGGTGCGCTACGACGCGGTCAAGAAGACCACGGGGCCGATGGACGACGACGAGGCCCGCGCCGCGGTGGACGGCGGCGGCGCCAAGGCCCAGACCGTGGCGGCGCGCCAGGACTGGATCCGGCGGCTGATGGACGGCTCGTGCGGGGACGACGACGAGGCGGCGATCATCCGCGTCCTCGGCGACAGCACCGCGGCCGAGGTCCAGACCATCGTCGACGGCGTCGGCTACGGCAAGATCTGGGACAAGATCGACGGCGCCGAGAGCATGCAGCTGACGAAGCTGCTGAAGGGCAAGGGCTACTTCACGGCGATGGATCTGCCGCGCAAGCAGTACTGGGTGAAGCGGATGTCCGACGGCTCGACCGGCGACAACGCCCAGGAGCTGATCATGGCGATCCTCGAGAGCGCCAGCGGTGACGAGGTCCGGGCGATCAACAGCGCCGTCGGCAACCTCGACTGGGATCTGAGCGGCTCGCACCAGGATCGCTACGACGCCTTGAAGAAGACGCACGGCCTGTGACCGCGCTCGAGGTGATCGACTTCGCGCCCGGGCGCGGCGCCACCGCGCTGTGGGCGTCGCCTGACGGCAGCACCGTCGCGGCCGAGCGGATCTTCGTCGGCGAGACCGTCGCGGCGGCGATCGAGGTGATCGAGCGCGGGTCGGGCGACGTGATCGCCAAGGTCCGCGGCAGCGTCGTCGCCGGGCCCGACGATCTCGGCGAGGTGATCTACGTCGACGCCAGCGATCGGGCGCGACCGGTGCTGCGGTCGACCGCGCGCGCCGATCTGGCGCTGGTGCTGGCGCCCGCGATCGGCGACTGGGCGCGGTGGAGCGGCGTCCGGCTCGGCGCCACTCGCGAGCGGGTGATCGTGCTGCGCGAGGAGGTCGGCGCGTGGGCGCTGGCGGTGGTGAGCCTGGCCAGCGGCGCGATCGAGGCGACGCGGACGATCGCCACGGCCGAGCTGGCGGTGCGCGCGACGGCGGCCAGCCCGACCCGCGACGCGCTGTACCTGTCGGGCGGCGGCGCGGTGCTCGCGATCGACGGCGTCACGCTGCGCGATCAGTGGCGGGCGCCGTGGCCGAGCGGCCACAACTTCGATCAGCGGCCGGCCCTCGGCGTGACCGGCGACGGCGGGTGGGTCGCGGCGAGCGCGCCGAGCGGGCTCCTGGTGCTGGACGCCGACGGCGGCGGCGACGCGCGAATGGTGCGCTTCGACGGCCACGATCCGGTGACGCTGGTCGGCGTGCCCGGTCGACCGGTGCTGGTGGCGCTGCGGCGGTTCGCGGCGCGCGGCGAGAGCCCGTCGTACGCGATCGACGCGATCGAGCTGCCCGGCGGCGCGGTGACGACGCTGCGGCCCGATCGCGGGCCGAGCGATCTGCCCGCGATCACGGTCGCCGGCGACGTGGTGATCGTCGGGCCGGGCGCGCCGCCGCGTCAGCCCGGCGACGCCGTGCCGTAGGTCAGCGGCGCGGCACGGGCTTGCCGAGCGCGGTGATGAGCCGCTGCATCTCGCGCTCGCCATCGCCGTCGCCCGCGAGCTGCACGCCGACCAGGCTCGCGAGCCAGGTGGGGCTGTCCGTCAGGCCTTCGGGATCATCGAGATAGACTGGCACCAATCGATAGGTGTTCTGCTGAATGTCCTTGTTCTTGGTCAGCAGTACGTTGAAGTCGGCGTACTTGTCGTCTTCACGCTCGCGCTGCAAGAAGGCCGGGGTGAGGACGACGATCGTGCGGCGCGCCATCGCCAACCCGCGCTCGAGGCCGAGCACGCGATCGACGCCCGGCTCGCTGACCTCGCCGACCGACGCGACCTTCAGCCCCGCGGCGGTGAGGCGCGGCACCAGCGTCTGCCGGACGAACGCCGCGTCGGCCTTCGCGTAGCTCAGGATCGCGTGATACTCGAACTTGCCCTCGATGCGCTCGACGACGTCGGCCGCGCCGCCGCGCGAGCGCGCGATCGCGAAGCTCTCGCTCACCTCGCACTTGAACTTCGGATGCTGGCGCGGCTCGTCGAGCACGACCTTCGGCTGCAGATACTCGTACAACCCGAACACGCTGATGTTGCCGTCGGCGCTCGGGCGGGCGCCGCGCAGGCCCGCGAGCAGGTGCTTCGTGAAGATGCCATTGCGCTCGTCGGTGCGGACGTAGGACTTCTCGTGCTCGTCGGACGACGTCACCAGCACCCAGCCCTTGCCCTTGACCAGCTCGTCGCGCGCCGCCTGGGACAGGCCGGTACTGACCAGCTCTGGCTCGATGTTCTTCGCCTGGAGTCCACCCGAATGGCAGCAGTCGAAGATCAGCAGGACCTTCTGCGCCCGCAGGCGCTTCAGGAGCGCGGCGAGCCGGGTCGCCGACAACGCCGTGCCCGCGATATCGACCTGATCGGAGTCGACCGGCAGGAGGTACGTCGCGCCCGCGACCTGGCCGCCGTGTCCGGAGAAGTAGATCAGCACCGTCGCCTTCGCGTCGGTCGCGTCGATCAGTTGCTCGAGGGCGGCCTCGATCCCGACCCGCGTCGCCTCGCCGTCGCGCAGCACCCGCACCTGCCCGGGCGGATAGCCGCACAGCGTCGGATCGCGCAGCACCGTCGCCAGATCCTCGGCGTCGTGGACGGCCGGCAACGGCATCGTCGGATACGCGGTGATCTGGATCAGCAGCGCGTGGGCGTCGGGCAGCGGCGGCGCTGTTTGCTTGTCGTCGGTCGTCGTCATGGTCGGCCTCTGCGTGTGGAAGCGATCGATGCGCATGACCTCTTCGCCCTGCGCGCCGGTCGTCGGGTAGATCTGCGCGACGTAGCAACCGCCGTCACGCAGCCAGTCGGGCTCGCCCTTCACCAGGATGCCGACCACCCGGCCGTCGGCGTCGAAGACCGGCGAGCCCGAGTTGCCGCCGAACGCGTCGAGCGTCGCGACGAAGCGATCGGCGCCGTGGTCGCCGTTCATGCGTGCGCCACCCGCGTGCTTCACCGGCAGCCCGCACGGATGGCCGATCATCGCCAGGGGCTCGCCGAGCGCGACCGGGGTCGTCCGGATCGGCAGCGGCGGCGCCGCGGCCGGGCGATCGAGGCGCAGCACCGCCCAGTCGGGGCCGGCGTCGTCGTGGACCGACGTCGCCGCGACCACGCGATGGACCTGCTCGGCGGTGAACGTCGTCGTCGCCGTGGTCGCGCTGGTCATCGCGAAGCCGAACACCACGACCAGGTCGAGCGCGCCTTCGGCGGTACGCTTGACGCAGTGACCGGCGGTCACGACGTGGAGCGGATCGATCACCCACGCGGTGCCGAACCCGCCGCACGGCTGGCTCGCGAACGCCTCGCCCGGACACAGCCGGTACACCGTCGCCAGCGGCCGCGTCCGGATCGCGAAGCCGCCGCCCTCCGCGACGACGTCGCTCGGTCGGAACAGGGCCGCGACCGATCCGGCCAACGCCCGCGCCGCCGCCGTCATCTGGTGCAGCTCGCGGCGCTCGTCGACGCCGTAGATCGACTTCTGCTGCGTCAGCGCCGCGGTGACCAGCTCGCGATCGGTCGCCGCGGCCAGCGCCCGCGCCGCCGGGCTCGAGACGGCGTCGCCCTTCGCCCGCACGCCGTCGTCGCGGCGGCGCAGCTCCGCCACCAGCAGCTCGGGGGCCAGCTCGTCGAGCCTCACACCCGCCCAGCCGCGCGCGCGGCGCGGACGGCGTTGCGCCGAGCCCGCAGCTCGGCGAGCCCGGCCGCGAGATCGGTCGGCCCGCCGGTCGGCACGTCCTTCACCATCGCCAGATCGACCGCGGGCGCTGGCGGGGTGTGGCGGCGGTGCGGCTCGGAGAATGCGAGCGACAGATCGCGCGCGTGATCGACCCGCCGCGACAGCCGCGGTGCGTCGGGCACGAACCGCGCGAGGATCGTCTTCAGCGTGCTCGTGTGATCGTACGTCTCCGACCGCACCACGCCGCGGCCGACCCACGGCGACACGATGAACGTCGGGACCCGGACGCCGTAGCGCGGATAGTGATCGTCCTCGGCCGCGGGCGGCACGACGTGATCGTAGAAGCCGCCGTGCTCGTCGTAGGTGATGATCAGCGCGGTGCGGTTCCACTGCGGACCTTGCCGCAGCGCCTCGTAGATGCGCCCCGCCAGATCCTGGCCGTACAGCGGATGGCTGGGCGGATGGTCGTCATTCGTGCCGACGCTGGGAATCTGGGTGAAGTCGGGATCGATGAACGTGACCGCGGGCAGGCGGCCGCCGCGCGCGGTCGGCAGAAAGCCGTCATTCGGATCGTGGTAGTCGAGGACGTGCGTGTCGTCGCCGAGGTGGCTGGCGAACAGGCGGATGCTGCCGACGTCGTGCTCGTAGAAGCGCCAGTCGACGCCGCGCGCGGTCAGGACGTCGAAGATGCTCGGGAAGGTCAGGCCGGGCGCGGGCGGGATGTCGTTGGTGAGCCGACCGTCAGCGGTCCCGGCCAGCGCGTACATGCGGTTCGGCCACGTCGGGCCCGGCAGCGAAGCATGCCAGTGATCGCATACGCAGTACTCGCGGGCGAAGAAGTCGTAGACGGGCAGCATGCGCTCGTCGTAGTACAGCATCACGTCGTCGGGCCGCGCGTCCGGGTGCTGGCCCTCGGCCTCCATGTACGCCGCGACGAAGCCGCGGTTGCCGTCGCGCAGCTGCTGCAGCGTGCGCTCGTGGCCGTGCGGCGGATCAGCGTGGACGTTGCGCGTGCCGGCGCGGGTCAGCCGGTAGTCCTGGCCCTGCCACGGATTGCTCTCGTGGCCCGTCGGCCCGTCGATGTCGGTGCGGCCGCCGTGCAGCCGCAGATAGCCCAGGTAGTGGTCGAAGGACCGATTCTCCATCAGCAGCACGACGACGTGATCGATCTTCGCGAGCGCCGGATTCACGGCGTCACCGCTTGATAGCGGAGCCGGACGAACTGGGCGTCGACGCGGAGCTCGGTCAGCGTGCCCGTCGGCAAGATCGTCTGGAGCTTCGGCGCGATCGCCCGCTTGATCGTCTGCAGCACCTGCGGGTTCTCGGCGTACTCGAGGCACTTGCCCTCGATCATCCGCTGCAGTCGGCCCGAGTAGCCGACCAGCCCGTCGAGCAAGCCGTCGGGGAGGTTGTTGAGATCGAGCTTCACCGGCAGATGGACGTCGACGTCCTCGGGCACCGGCACGCCGTCGTCGACGCCGAGGCCGATCGTCGCCGTCAGCCGCAACCCCGCCAGCTCCGCCTCCGGCGCCCACGAGATCTCCAGCTCGCGGCCGTCCTCCTCCAGCGCCACCACCAGCTGCACGAAGCCGTTGCGGTACCGCGCGTTGCCCGGCTCGATCGAGATCGTCGCCGCCAGCGCACCGTCGGCGCCGACCTTGGTGTTCAGGTCGCGCAGGTGGGCCGTCCAGATCCACTTCTTGAACGGCGCCAGCGTGAACTCCATCGGCTTCAGCCCGAAGTCCTTCGCCGCTGGCCCCACGAACCGGATCGCGCACCCGGTCTTGCTGTCGAGCTTCAGCCGCGGCCCGAACCCCGCCAGCGCGTTGCGCAGCGATCGGTTCACCAGCCGCAGCGGGATCCGCACCTCGCGCGCCTCGGCGTCGCGATCGATCGTGCCGTCGCTGTTCGACTCCGTCATGACGCTCCTCCTGCCTGATCCATCCCCGTCAGGCGCTCGCCGCAGCAAAACCATACGCGAAGTTGGGCTGGCCCGGGGCCGACGACGGCCGGACGAGATCACGACCGATAGTCGGCGTTGATCGAGACGTAGTCGTGGGAGAGGTCGCAGGCGAGCATCTGGGCGCGGGCGGTGCCGCCGCCGAGGTCGACGGTGATGGCGTAGGCGGAGGACTTCATGACCGCGGCGGCGGCGGCCTCGTCGTAGCCGGGCGCGAGGGTGCCGCGGCGCACCACCGCGACGTCGCCGATGGTGAGGCCGAGGCGATCGGGGGCGAGGCCGACGCCGGCGTTGCCGACCGCGCACAGGATGCGGCCCCAGTTGGGATCGCCGCCGGCGATCGCGGTCTTCACCAGCGGCGAGGTCGCGATGCGGCGCGCGACGGCGGCGGCGGCGCGGGCGGTGGCGGCGCCGCGCACGGCGATCGTGACGACGTGGTGCACGCCCTCGCCGTCGCGCATGAGCTGGGTCGCGAGATCGCCGAGCAGGTCGGTCAGCGCGGCGGTGAACTTGGCGGCGAGCGGGGCCGACAGCGCCGGCGACCCGCCCGACGCGAACACCGCGAGCGTGTCGTTGGTCGAGGTGTCGCCATCGACGGCGATCGCGTTGAAGGTCGGCTCGACCGCGGCGCGGGTGGCGCGGCGCAGCGCCGCGGGCGCGATCGCGGCGTCGGTGGCGACGAAGGTCAGCGTGGTGGCCATGTTCGGCGCGATCATCCCCGCGCCCTTGGTGCAGCCGACCAACGTCACCGCGGCGCGGCCGAGCTTGACGGTGCGCGACGCGACCTTCGGGCCGCGATCGGTCGTGAGGATCGCCGCGGCGAAGTCGGCGAAGCCGTCCTCGCGCAGGGCGCCGCCCGCCGCCACCGCCCCCGCGACGACGCGATCGATCGGCAGCGGCTGGCCGATCACGCCGGTCGAGCAGACCAACAGCTCCCCGGCCCGCGCGTCGATCGCGCCCGCCGCCGCCGCCGCCATCGCGCGCGCGTCGGCCGCGCCGGCCTTGCCGGTGCAGGCGTTGGCGTTACCGCTGTTGACGATCACGCCGCGGGTCCAGCCCCGGGTCGCCCGCAGGTGCGACTCCGACAGCAGCACGGGCGCGGCCCGCACGCGGTTCTGCGTGAACACCGCCGCGGTCGACGCCACCGCGTCGGCGGCGATCAGCCCGACGTCGGGCCCGCCCTTCTTCTTGATCCCCGCGGCGACGCCCGCGAACCGAAAGCCTTTGACGATCATCGCCCCGAATCTACTCGGCCGCGACGTCCGCCTCGTCCTTGCCGTGGCACTTCTTGTACTTCTTGCCCGAGCCGCACGGGCACGGATCGTTGCGGCCGACCTTGGGCTTGTCGCGCCGCACCGTCTCGACCTTGGCGTCGGCGTCCGCCGCCTTGGCGGCCGGGGCCTGGGCCGCACGTCCGGCACCCGGACGCGGCTTGCGCGCGCGCTTGGGCGCCGCCGCCTGATCGGTCTCTGCGGCCTCGGTCTCGTCGACGTCGATCTTGCCCGCCGCGCCGGCCTCGACCAGCTGCCGCGCCTTCGCGACCAGGGCCGGCACCGACTCCTGCTCCTTCTTCACCTCGACGCGGAACAGCTTGGTCCCGACGTTCGACTGGATGCGGACCATCATGTCCTGGAACAGCTCGAAGCCCTTCTTCTTGTACTCCTTCTTGGGATCCTTCTGGCCGTAGCCGACCAGGCCGATGCCCTCGCGCAGGGCGTCCATCGTCTTCAGGTGATCCATCCACTGCGCGTCGATCTCCTCGAGGAAGAACCGGCGCGCGAAGTACATGAGCCACGGCCGCGACAGCTCGACCTCGCGCGCGATCAGCCGCTGCTCGACGACCTTCCACGCCGACTCGGCCAGCTCCTCGCGGTTGCCGTGCTCGAGCTCCATCTCGGTGTTGAACTGCTCCTCGAGGGCCTCCTCGAGCGCGTCGAGATCCCACTCGTCGTCGGCCTTGTCGGTCGAGCAGTACTGATCGATCGCGGTGTCGATCAGCCCCTCGGCGAGATCGTACATGCGCTCGCGCTGCTGGATCAGCGACCGGGCGACGCGCTCGGTGACGTAGTCGACCAGCGCCTCGCGATCGCCGGCCGCGACCTTCTTCTCGAGGTCGAGGAAGCAGCCATGCTGGCGCCAGATCTCGGCGCGCAGCACCCGCCACCCCGGGCGCTGATCGCGGCCGTCGTCCTCGCCCGCGGCGATCTTGGCGTCGCGCTCCGCGACCTTGCTCAGCGCCTGCTCGATCATCTCGGCGACCTTGGGCCGCAGGCCCTCGGTGAGCGCCGGCACGGTCCAGTCGCCCGACACCACGATCTCCTCGGCGACGACGCCCTTCTTCTGGTCGTCCTCGGACACGGTCGGCTGGTAGGTGCCGTCGAGGACCTGGCGCCGCAGCCCGTAGATGGTCTTGCGCTGCTGGTTCATCACGTCGTCGTACTCGAGGACGTTCTTGCGCTGATCGAAGTTGCGCCCCTCGACCTTCTTCTGCGCGCCCTCGATCGAGCGGGTCACCATGCCGCTCTCGATCGGCACGTCCTCCTCGAGGCCGAGCCGCTCCATCAGCCCGCTCATGCGGTCGAGGCCGAAGATGCGGAGCAGATCGTCTTCGAGCGACAGGTAGAACCGCGACACGCCGGGGTCGCCCTGACGACCGGCGCGGCCGCGCAGCTGGTTGTCGATGCGGCGCGACTCGTGGCGCTCGGTGCCGATGATCTTGAGGCCGCCCGCGGCGAGCACCTCTTGCCGCTCGGCCTCGCACTGGGCCTTGAACTGCGCGATGTGCTCCTTCAGCTTCGCCACCTCGTCGAAGGCGGGCTGGATCGCGCCGCGGTACGGACCGTCGAGGCCGGGTTCCGACCCGTCACCAACTTCGGGCTCGGTCGGACGCGCGGCCTCGGCGGCGGCGGCGTCCTCGGCGACCTTCTGGCGCTCGCTCTCGACCGCTTCCTTCGCCATGAACTCGGCGTTGCCGCCGAGCACGATGTCGGTGCCGCGGCCGGCCATGTTGGTCGAGATCGTGATCGCGCCCTTGCGCCCGGCCTGGGCGACGATGCCGGCCTCGCGCTGGTGCTGCTTGGCGTTGAGGACGTTGTACGGGATGTCCTTCTCGCGCAAGAGCTGGGCGAGCACCTCGGACTTCTCGACGGAGATCGTGCCGACCAGCACCGGCTGGCCGCGCTTGTAGCAGTCCTCGAGATCGGTGAGCACCGCGCGGAACTTGCCCTTCTCGTTCTTGTAGACGAGGTCGGGCAGATCCTTGCGGACGATCGGCTTGTTGGTCGGGATGACCGAGACGTCGAGCTTGTAGATCTGGTGGAACTCGGTCGCCTCGGTGTCGGCGGTGCCGGTCATGCCCGCCAGCTTCTTGTACATGCGGAAGTAGTTCTGGAACGTGACCGTCGCCAGCGTCTGGTTCTCCTCCTCGACGGTGACGCCCTCCTTGGCCTCGATCGCCTGGTGCAGGCCGTCGGACCAGCGGCGGCCCGGCATCTTGCGGCCGGTGAACTCGTCGACGATGACGACCTTGCCGTCCTCGATGAGGTAGTTCACGTCGCGCTTGTACAGCGTGTGGGCGCGCAGGCCCTGGCCGACGTGGTGGTTGAGCTGGAGGTGCTTGATGTCGTAGAGGTTGTCGATGCCGAGCAGCTTCTCGATGCGCTCGACGCCCTCGTCGGTGAGCATCGCCGAGTGCGCCTTCTCGTCGACCGAGTAGTCGACCTCGCGCTTCAACTTCGGGATCAGCTTGTCGACCTTGCCGTACCAGTCGGCCGACTCCTCGCCCGCGCCCGAGATGATGAGCGGCGTGCGGGCCTCATCGATGAGGATCGAGTCGACCTCGTCGACGACCGCGTAGTTGAGGCCGCGCTGGACCATGCGGTCCGGGGCCTCCTTCATGTTGTCGCGCAGGTAGTCGAAGCCGAACTCGTTGTTCTGGCCGTAGGTGATGTCGCAGT
>JAYTAJ010000107.1:0-2120 GCA_043737575.1 Myxococcales bacterium
GCGCCAACTCTGTTGTCAGTTCCCTCTGGTCATCAGTCCCCAGCGACTGCGTGAAGAGACCCACCTACATGTGCGGCCGGATCAACTCGCCCTCGAGGAATCAGAACACCCCATCGCTCCCTGACGTGGCACGAATGTTGGTTACACTCGTCGCCGTACCTTCCTCGGAGAGTCCATGAAGTATCGCCTGCTCTTCGTCGCGGCCCTGTCCGCACTCGCGTTTGGTTGCGGCTCCAATGGAGACGACGACGATGACATGCCGCTGCCCGGCGACGCCGACGGCGATGGCATCAGCGACGAGCACGAAGGCGCCGGCGCCGCGACCGACACCGACGCCGACGGCATGCCCGACTTCCAGGACAGCGACTCCGACGGCGACGGCATCCCCGACTACCGCGAGGCCGGCGACACCGATCCCGGCACCGTGCCCCTCGACAGCGACGGCGACGGCACGCCCGACTTCCGCGATCTCGACTCCGACGCCAACGGCCGCCCCGACTCCGTCGACGGCACCGGCGACCTCGACAACGACGGCCGCGGCGACTACGCCGATCTCGACGACGACGGCGACAACATCGCGGACCGCGACGAGCTCGGCCCCGATCCCGCGACGCCGATCGACACCGACGGCGACGGCATCGCCGACTTCGCCGACCTCGACTCCGACGGCGACACCATCGGCGACGTCTACGAGGGCGTGTCCGACTACGACGCCGACGGGACCGGCAACTGGCGCGACCTCGACTCCGACGCCGACTGCCGCAGCGATCAGCTCGAGTCGGGCGGCGTGACGCCGCCGCGCGACGCCGAGGGCGACACCCGCCCCGACTTCCTCGATCGCGACAGCGACGACGACGGCCTGCTCGACAGCGCCGAGGACGCCAACTGCAACGGCGTGCGCGACGGCAGCGAGAGCGACAGCGGCAACGCCGACACCGACGGCGACGGCGTCACCGATCTGATCGAAGACGCCGCGGGCACCAACCCCAACGACGCGACCGACAACCCGCAAGCCAACGGCGACTTCGTCTTCATCGAGCCGTACCAGGCGCCGCCCAGCCCGACCGACGACGACCTCGACTTCCAGACCCGCGTCCAGAACCTCGACGTCTACGTCATCGTCGATCGCTCGGGCTCGATGTCGACCGAGACCAACACGATCAAGAACAGCCTCGGCGCCGTGATCGATCGCCTGCAATGTCCGCCGTTCGGCAGCGGTGCGCCCGCGACGTGCCTGTCGAACCTGTTCGCGGGCCTCGGCTCGGTCGGCTACCAGAACACCGAGCCGTTCCGTCACTACCTCGACATCCAGACCAACCCCGACTTCGCGGCGCAGAACATCCCGGGCGTCTCGGGCAGCAACACCGCCGAGCCGCTGACGTTCGGCACCTGGGCCGCGATCACCGGCAGCGGCACCGCCGCCGCGAGCGGTTGCAGCTTCGGTCAGTCCGTCGCGACCCGCACCGGTTGTCCCGCGGGCACGTTCGGCTATGGCTGCTTCCGCAGCGGCGTGCTGCCGGTCATCGCGCTCGTCACCGACGAGGCGCCGCTGAGCGCGGCCGATACCTACGTGTGCCCCAGCCGCACCACCGTCGCCAGCGCGATGAACGCGCGGGGCGCCAAGCTCATGGGTATCTACGGCTCGGGCTCGAGCTCGACCGTCATCGGCGACCTGCAGAACATGGCGCGCGACACCGGCGCCGTCGACGCCGCCGCCGGCAACGCGCCGCTGGTGTTCAACGGCGCCGACGCCGCCGCGGCCACCGCGATCGAGAACGGCATCCGGACCCTCGCGAACGGCGTGCCGCTCGACATGGCCGCGCTCGCCAACGACGATCCCGCCGACACCGTCGACGCCGTCACCGCGTTCGTCGATCACCTCGAGACGCTGCAGCTCGGCAGCCCGCTGTGCGCCAACATGCTGACCGATCGCGACACCAACGCCGACACCTTCCGCGACGAGTACGTCGACGTCCGCGCCGGCACCAACGTCTGCTGGAAGCTCGTCCCGAAGCAGAACAACACCGTCATGCCGACCGACGAGCCGCAGCTGTTCCGCGCCACCGTCGTCGTCCGCGGCGACGGCATCACCGTCCTCGACACCCGCGACGTCTTCTTCC
>JAYTAJ010000108.1:0-2119 GCA_043737575.1 Myxococcales bacterium
CAGCGATCCGACGCTCACCGATCTGGTGACGCTCGAGTACGGCATCTACCAGTACAACTTCCACGCCGCGCTCTACGGCGATCCCGGCAACGGCGGCCCGGTGCTGCGGCTGCCCCACGAGGAGCAGCCCCAGGCCGCGTTCAACCGGCTGTTCCCGAACGGCGACGGCACCATGCCGCCCGATCCGATCAAGGTCGCGCAGCCCGACGTGCTGGCGCAGGTCTCGACCATGTACGACTCGATGGCGCAGCGGCTCGGCACCGAGGATCGCCGGAAGCTCGAGCTGCACCGCGATCTGATCCGCGACATGGAGGCGCGCCTGCGGCGGCTCAACGAGCTGTCCTGCGTGGTGCCGACCGTCGACGACTACTACTGGGGCGAGATCGGGCACGCCGATCGCTACCGCGCCCACAAGGACAGCTTCTGGGATCTGACCACCGTCGCGCTGTCGTGTCGGGTGTCGCGCGTCGTGACCATGCAGTTCGCGCCGCTGCACATCGACATGATCGGTGGCTCGGGCGATCTGCATCACGACTACGCGCATCCGTCGTCGCCCGATCAGCTCAACCAGCCGCAGTACCCCGAGGCGATGCGCGGCATGACCGCGTACACCGCGACCTACGCGAGCTACATCGCCGAGCTGGCCGACAAGCTCGACGCGATCCCCGAGGGCAACGGCACGATGCTCGACCACACGATCATCCTGTGGGTCAGCGAGCTGGCCCACGGCGGCCACGGCCACGACGGCTGGCCGGTGGTGATGGTCGGCGGCGGCGAGCGGTTCCGCACCGGTCGCTACCTGCACTACGAGCACGACACGCTGACCACGACGACCGCGTCGTGGGTCGACAACGAGACGCGCATCGGCCTGCCCCACAACCACTTGCTGGTGTCGATCGCCCAGGCGATGGGGCTCGACACCGACACGATCGGCGACGCGTCGGTGCGGCCGAAGAAGCCCGGCGCGCCCGCGATCGATCTGCGCGGGCCGCTGCCCGGCCTGGTGTGATGCGCGCGGCGATCATGCTGGCGCTCGCCGCGGGCTGCGCCGGCGAGCTGGAGAGCCCCGAGCGGTTTGCCGACTGTCCGCCCGGCTACGTCGAGCAGCGGTTCCAGGAGGCGTGCGGCCCCGAGTGCCACAACGCGGTCGATCTCGAGGCCGATCTCGATCTGGTGTCGCCGGGTCCGGGCGCGCGGGTCCTGACCGCGATGAGCGCGACCGAGGAGTGCAGCGGCCGACCGCTGATCGATCCGACCGGCCAGCATCACCTGCTGCTCGACAAGCTGACCGCGCCGCCGTGCGGGACCCGCATGCCGTTCGGCAAGGCCGAGCTGCCGCCCGAGGACATCGAGTGCGTGCGGCGGTGGATCGACGAGGTCCGGCAGTGAGCCCGCGCCGTGCCCGCGCGGTCGCGGTCGCGCTGGTGATCGTCCTCGCGGTGGTCGGCGCGCGGCTCGCGGTGGCCGAGCCGCGGGTGATCGTGACCGGCGACGACGCCGCGATCGTCGCGGCGGTGCGCGACGGCCTGCGCCGCCACGCGACGCTGCTCGACGCCGACGCTGTCGGGTCCGACGCGATCGTGAAGGTCGCGGTGACCGGGCGCGGCAAGAAGCTGACCGCGACGGCGATCGCGTACGGCCGCGGCGGCGCCGAGCTGGCGCGCCTGGTGGTGCGCGATCGCAGGTCGCGCCTCGCCGCCGCGGTGAAGCGCGCCGCGTGGAAGCAGCTGGGGCGCGGCCTCGCCAGCACCCAGCCGCCGCCCACCGTCGCCAGCGATCCCGACGGCGCGCCGCAGGACGGCGCCGCGCCGCCGCCACTGGCCTCGCGGCCCGCACCGACGGCGCCGTCCGCGCCGATCGCCAGCGAGCCCGACGCGCCCGACGCCCGCGCGCAGACGACCGTCGTCGTGCGTCGCCGCGCCGGCCCGGCTCGCCTCCGGGTCGCGGTCGACGAGCGGTTGTTCTGGCGCCGTCTCCGCTACAACGACGACTACCGCCGGGTGACCCGCTCGTACGATCTCGGCGCCAACGCGATCGGCGTCGAGCTCGGCGTGCGGCCGGTCGCGACGCAGCCGCGCCTCGAGCTGATCGGCACGGGGATGATCGCGATCGGCGTCAA
>JAYTAJ010000109.1:0-4932 GCA_043737575.1 Myxococcales bacterium
GGCGACGGGCGCGGGGCTCGCTGCGCGGTACGCCGCGGCGCGCAGCTTGATGTTGGTGTTCAGGCCCTCGAGGCTCTGCGCGACGATCGCGCGCGACGACGCCTCGAGCAGCCGCTGGCCGACGCCCGCGATCTTGCCGCCGACCTGGGCGTCGGCGTCGTAGCGGATCCGCGTGCTCGCGCCCTCGGCCTCGAGCGCGACCGACGCGTTGGCGTTGACGAACCCCGCGGCGCCGCGGCCGTCGATGACCATGCGATAGCGGCGCGGCTCGTCGAGCTCGAGCAGGTCGACCTTGCCGGTGAACTTGCCCTGGATCGGCCCGATCTTCACCTTCAGCTCGCCGACGTACTGGGTGCCGACCCGCTCGAGCTTCTCGCAGCCCGGCAACACCGCGGCGAGGATCACCGGATCGAACAGCGCGGCCCAGACCTCGGCCACCGACGCCTCGAACACATAGTCACCGGTGAGCTTCATCGATCCTCCGCGGGTGGTGACCGCAGCGCGGCGAGCGCAGCGGGGGTGTCGACGTCGACGAGGATCGCGGGATCGTCGATCGCGACCAGCGCGACGTGCTCGGCGTGGCGCTCGAGCAGCGCGCGGGCGCCGACGTCGCCCGACAGCGCGGCGATCTCGGCGAAGTAGCGGCGCGGCCACAGCACCGGGTTGCCGCGCTTGCGCTCGCAGGTCGGCACGATGATCGTCGCGTCGTCCGCGGCGCGGGCCGCGGCGATCACGGCGTCGAGGTGAGGCGCGGCGAGGCGCGGCATGTCGCCGAGGCAGATCAGCGCGGCGTCGACCTCGGCCAGCGCCGCGACCGCGGCGACGCCGGCGCGCAGCGAGGTCGACATGCCGTCGGCGAAGTCGGGGTTGTGGACCAGCGCGACGTCGAGGCCGGCGAGCGCGCCGCGCACCGCCGCGGCCTCGTGGCCGGTGACGACGACGACCGGCCGCGCTGACGACGCCAGCGCCGCGCGCACCACGCTGCGCACCAGCGGCTCGCCGTCGAGCTCGGCGACCAGCTTCTGCGTCCCCATGCGGCTCGCGCGTCCGGCCGCGAGCACCACCGCGGCGACCTGCGGTGCCCGCGCGGCGGCGACGTCGCCGGTGCGTGGCGTCGGCCGCACGCTGATCTCGTCGAGCAAGCCGCCGACGCCCATCGCGGCGAGCTCGGCCGCGACGATCGCCACGCCCGCGCAGGCGCGCTCGAGGACCCAGTCGAAGCCCGAGCGCTTGAGCGAGCGGGCGCAGCCCGGCACGCCGATCACGGTCGCGGTGCCGAGCGCGCCGAGCAGGAGCAGGTTGCCGGGATCGACCGGCATGCCGAGGCGGACGATCGCGCCGCCGGCGCGCTCGAGCGCGGCCGGGATGACGTCGCGGCGATCCATGATCGCCGACGCGCCGAGCACCAGGATCGGATCGACGCCGTCGGCGGCGAGCTCGACGATCGCGGCGACGATGGCGCCGACCTCGTGGGCGACGCGGCGCTCGTGGCTGAGCGTGCCGCCGCAGCGCTCGACCCGGGTGCGCTGCGCGACGGTCGCGCGATCGAGGATGCTCGGCGCGGTGTCGGCGAAGCGCGTCGAGATCAGGCCGACCCGGGCGCCGCGCCACGGCCGCACCGTCACCGCGTCGCGCATGGCGTCGGCGGCGGCGGCCACCGCGGCGGCGGCGGCGGCGAACGGGATGATCTTGACCGTCGCGATCAGATCGCCCGCGCGGACCGGCGCGTAGGCGCCGACCGTCGCGATCGTGATCGCCTCGTCGATCGCGTTGGCCGCGGTGATCGCGCCGGCGTCGATCGCGACCACGCCGTCGACCAGCGCGTGCAGGTTGCTGCGGCCGGTGCGGGTGTGCTCGACGCGGGTCGCGTCGCCGCCGAGCGCGGTCGCGAGCTGCGCCGCCGCGGTGTCCTCGTCGAGCTCGCCGGGATCGAGGCGCGCGGCGATCACGGTCGCGACGCCCGCCGCCGCCAGCGCGTCGACGTCGTCGGCCGACAGCACACGGCCCTTCTTCAGCACCCGCGTGCCTGCGCGCGTGGTGTGGACCAGGATCGCGCCGAGCGCATCGGCCACCGCGATCGCGCCGAACCTCACCGCGGGCCTCGCAACGTCGCGACGATCTCGGCGAGGATCGACACCGCGATCTCGGCCGGCGTGCGCGCGCCGATCCGCAGGCCGACCGGCCCGTGCAGGCGATCGAGCGCCGCCGCGGCGACCCCGCCGTCGACCAGCCGGGCCCGCCGCGCCGCGTGGGTCTTGTGCGAACCGAGGCAGCCGACGTAGAACGCCGGGGACGCCAGCGCGACCACCAGCGCCGGATCGTCGAGCTTGGGATCGTGGGTCAGCGTGACGATCGCGGTGCGAGCGTCGGGCTCGAGCGCGGTGAGCCCGGCGTCGGGCCACGCCAGCACCAGCGCCAGATCGGGAAACCGCGCCGCGGTCGCGAAGCCGCGCCGCGGATCGACGATCGTCACCGCGAAGCCCGCGATCGTCGCGAGCCGCGCCAGCGCGTCCGCGACATGCACCGCGCCGACGATGATCAACCGCAGCGGCGCCAGCTGGGGCTCGAACAGCACGCCGCCTTCCACCTCGGCCTGATCGCGCGCCGCGATCGCGGGGGCATCGGCGGGCGCCAGCACGCGGTGGCCGCTGCCGTCGAGCGCGGTCGCCAGCACGATCGATCGGCGGTCGCGCCGCGCCGCGATCAGCGCGTCGAGCACGTCGAGCGCGAGGCCGCCCGCCGCCGCGACCGCCTCGACGTAGACCTCGACCTTGCCGCCGCACGCCAGCCCGACCTCCCACGCGGTCTCGTCGCTGACGCCGAAGTCGAGCACCCGCGGTGCGCCGCCCGCCATCACCTCGAGCGCGTCGTGGATGACCGCCGCCTCGATGCAGCCGCCCGACACCGAGCCGACGAACTCGCCGCGCTCATTGACCGCGAGCTTGCTGCCCGCCGGCCGCGGCGAGCTGCCCCAGGTCCGCACCACCGTCGCCAGCGCGACCCGCACGCCGGCGTCGTGCCACGCGCGCGCCTGAGCCAGGACCGCCTCGAGGTCGTGCATCGCCGAGTAGGCTAGCGCCTTTTCGCCGCGGCCAGCGCGCGGCCGAGGGCCTCGAGGCTGGCGAGGTCGTGGACCGGGCGGTGCTCGTCGACGTTGGGCAGGAGCGCGCGCACGCCCGCGGCGAGCGGCTCGAAGCCGGCGTAGCGCAGGAGCGGGTTCAGCCAGATCAGGCGGCGACACGAGCGGCGCAGGCGCGCGACCTCGTCGGCGAGCCCGGTCGTGTCCTCGCGATCGAGGCCGTCGGTGACCAGCAGCACCACCGCGCCGCGCGCCAGCACGCGCCGCGACCAGGTGCGGTTGAAGTCGCGCAGGCACGCGCGCAGCCGCGTCCCCGACGACCAGTCGGTGACCTCGCGGCCGCACCGCGCCAGCGCGTCGTCGACGTCGCGGTGGCGCAGCGTGCGGGTGACGTTGGTCAGCTGGGTCGCGAACAGGAACACCTGGCCGCGATCGCGATCGACCAGCAGCGCGTGCATGAACCGCAACAGCATCTCCGAGTAGCGCCCCATCGAGCCCGAGATGTCGCACAGGCACACGATCGCGGGCGGTCGCTCGACGCGGGCCCGCCGCGCCAGCGCGATCAGCGCACCGCCGCGTCGCAGCGCCGCCCGCACCGTGCGCGCGCGATCGAGCTGACCGCGCGGCGCCGGCCGGGTGCGGCGCGTGATCAGCGGCGGTACGCCGAGCTCGAGCCGTCGCACCAGCGCCCGGGCCCGAGCCAGCTCGTCGGCGGTCATCTGATCGAAGTCGCGGGTGCGCAGGATCGCGTCGGCCGAGTAGGCGAGGAAGGTGTCGACCTCGGGCGCGGCCTCGCGCGGCGGCGCCGTCGTCGACGGTGTCGGCGGCCGCCACGCCTCGCTCAAGCGCCGCGACACCGTGCGCGTCGTCGGCGTCTTCATCTGCGGCAACAGCAGCGCGAGCGCGCTGTCGGCGCCGCCCGGATCGCGCCAGAACAAGCGGAACGCCTCGTCGAACAGCGCGTGCTCGGGCTGCTTGCGCACCAACGTCGCGTGCAGCGCCCAGTAGAACTGCGCGCGCTGCATCACGTCGATCGCGGCGACCGCGCGCTGCGCATCGAGGGTATCGCCCGGGCCGACCCGCAGCCCGGCGCGGCGCAACAGCCGCGTGAAGTGCGCGACGTTCGCCGCCAGCCGCTCGCCGCTCGGCTCAGGCCGCGCCACGGGCAGGCAAGCCGAGGTTCTCGGCGACGCGATCGGCCGCGGGATCGCCGCCGCTGACCTGATCGCGCAGCGGACCGCCGCGGCGAGCGACGACGTTCGCGAGCACCTCGCGCGCCGCGGGATCGAGCAGCGCCGCGAGCTCGGCGCCGCGCGCGGCATCGTGCGCCGCCACCGCCCACGCGCAGCTGGCGCGGACCTCGGGCGCGGTCGACGCCTCCGCCGCCTGGGCGTCGAAGTTGGAGCGCGCGCGCAGATCGATCGCCACGCCGCCGCCGACCGCGGCGAGGTAGCCGAGCACGACCGCGTCGCCCTCGCGCGGCGCCCACTCGGAGATCAGCGCCGCGTCGCGATCGCCGCAGCGGTACAGGCCGATCACCACCGCGACCCGCACCAGCGGCGACGGATCGGTGGTCAGCGCCCGCAGCCGCGGCACCGCCGCCGGATCGCCGATCCGCGACAGCGCCACGATCGCGCCCGCGCGGCGCGCCGGATCGTCGATCGCGGCGACCAGCGCCGCCACCGCCGTCGCGCCATGGGCGGCGAGCGCCTCCGACGCCAGCGGCGCGGTGCGTCCGGCCAGCGCGCCGATCAGCAGCGCGCGGGCGTCGTCGTCGTCGGTCGCCGCCAGCTCGGTGGTCGCGCCGACGACCGCGTCTCGATCGTCGGACGCGAGGGCTTGCTCCCAGCGCG
>JAYTAJ010000110.1:0-4931 GCA_043737575.1 Myxococcales bacterium
GCGGCGGGCGCGGGCGTCGTCGTCGGCGCGATCGGCGCGATCGGCGCGACCGGCGCGACCGGCGCGATCGCCGCGATCGCCGCGGCCTCGGTGGGCGCGGTCAGGGTGCGCGGGATGGTGACGCGCAGGGCGTCGCCGTCTTGCTGGAACCTGACCGCGGGCGCGAGGGCGACGACGCGATCGTGGTTGTGGCGCAGCTTGATGCTGAGCATGCGCGGATCCTCGCCGCGGATCTCGACCAGGAGCGCGGTGGCGTCCTCGACCAGGCGGCGGGCCGAGGGCGCGACGTTGGCGAGCGGGATCTCGACGCGCTCGCGGACCACGCCGACCTTGGCGGCGTCGGCGGCGATGGCGCCGCGGGCGATGATCTCGACGTGGCTGCCGCGATCGACGACCTCGAGGCGGGGCGGCGCGAGGTCGTCGCCGGCGTGCGCGGCGACGGCGGTGACGGTGACGGTGACGGCGAGGACGACGGCGAGGCGAGCGATGCGCATGTCAGGACTCCTTGTCGACGATCTCGAGGATGCGGATGGCGCAGCGATCGCCGACCGCGACGGCCTCGGCGCGCGCGACCAGGTGCGAGTTGATGCGGACGTCGAGCGGCGCGCCGGTGATCTTGTCGAGCGTGATCACCGAGCCCGGGCCGAGGCGGCCGGCCAGCTCGGCGAGAGTGAGGCGGATGCGGCCGAGCTCGACGGTGAGCTCGAGGGGGACGTCGTGCAGCAGCGCCTCGAGGCGCTTGACGTCGGGGGCGGCGATCGAGTCGGTCATGGACGAGTTCCTCCAGGAGTGGCGAGTGCGGCGATCTCGACGGCGAGGACGCCGCGGTTGACGACCGGGCGGCCCCAGGCCTTGAGGACGTCGCCGCAGTAGATCGGCAGCGGATCGTCGACGAAGACCGGCAGCTCGAGCTGCGAGCCGGGCTTGAGCGCCCGCAGCTCGGCGAGGGTGAGCGACAGGGTGCCGAGCTGGACCCGCAGCTCGACCGGCACGCCGCCGAGGGCGTGGGCGAGGGTGGCGGGATCAGCGGACACGACCGCGGCGCGGCGATCGGGCGGCGCGAGGAGGCTGGGCCGCGCGAAGATGCGGACCCGGCCGTTGGTCGTGCCCGACACCGCGAGGGTCGCGGCGAGGACGGTGTCGGTGCCGAGCGCGCTGGCGATCTCGTCGGCGCTGGCGTCGGGGCGCGTGAGCGGCACCCGCTCGAGCTCGGCCCACGCCTCGGCGAGCGACGCCATCGCGGCCTCGCCGACCGGCGTGAACAGGCGCAGCGTCAACACCGACGGGTCGCGGCCGCGCGCCAGCCCCGCGGTGTCACCGCAGCGACGCGCGGCGGCGGCGGCGATCAGCTCGCCGCCGAAACCGACGACGACCGCGCCGCGGCCGGTCGGGCCGATCAGCGCGGTCCACATCGTCGCGAGCTCGTCGGTGAGCGACGCGGCGTCGATCATCTCGGCGCCCATCGCGTCGACGGTGATGTCGCCGACGTAGGCGCGCAGCGACCGGGTCAGGCGCCGGGCCCACCGCGACGCCAGCTCGGCGAGGCGCGGCCGCGCGGCCTGGGCCTCGCGGTCGGCGGCGATCAGCGGCATCGGCGTCACGTCGAACGACGGCACCGCCAGCGTGGCGGGACCGGATTCGCGGATCGCCGCCTGGATCGCCTCGAGCTCTGCCGGATCCAGCGGGGTATGCACGAGCGCGATGACTGCAACTGATGCGCCACCGCAAAGTCCGCGCAACCGTTGCGAGCGCGGCCGCCGTGTCGGCGGCGCTGACGCGGTTACCGCTTGATGTTGGCGACCTCGGCGAGCATCTCGTCGGCGGTCGTCACGGTCTTCACGTTGGCCGAGAACGCGCGCTGGTACGCGATCATCGTGACCAGCTCGTCGCCGAGATCGACGTTCGAGCCCTCGAGCGCACCCGACGACAGCGCGCCGCGACCACCGGACGCCGCGGCGGCGACCAGGGGCTGGCCCGACGCCGACGACTCCGACCACACGCCATCGCCAGCGCGGGTGAGGCCCTCTTCGTCGCCGAACAGCGCCAGCGCGACCCGGGCGAGGGCGCGGGTGTCGCCGTTGTCGAACATGCCCGTGATGGTGCCGTCCTCGGCGATCGTGACGTCGACCAGCGAGCCGGCGGCGTGGCCGTCGATGTCGAGCGCGGTCACCGCCGACGCCTGCGCGTACTGCGTGGTGCCGGTGCGGCCGGTGCCGCCGTCGGTGGTGATGGCGTCGCCGAAGTCGAACGCGATCGCCTGGCCCGGGGTCGCGCCGATGAAGTCGGCGCTCGACGCGGTCGTGGTCTCGACGTCGAGGGCGCCGTCGGTGTTGAACTGCAGCGTGCCGCTCGCGATCTCGGTCGGCGTGCCGGCGACGCCGCCGGTCAGCTCGGCGCCGTCGACCATCGCGTGCCACTCCCACGCGCCGCCGCCGTTGGTGCGGAAGTAGGTCTCGACCCGATGCGCGGCGCCGAGCGAGTCGTAGACCGTCGCCGAGGTCGAGTAGTTCGACGTGCCCGCGGGGTTCGTCGGATCCCACACCGGGCCGACGACCTCGGCCGAGTCGAGGTTGATCCCGAGGTTCGCGGTGACGGTCGCGGCCGGCGGGCTGGTCTGGCCCGCGAGCTGGAGGTCGGTCGCCGCGGTCGCGGTCTGGCCGGTCGCGTCGATCAGGTAGCCCTGGAGGCGCATGCCGCCCGGGCTGACGACGAAGCCGCCGTTGTCGAGGGAGAAGCGACCGTCGCGCGTGTAGTACTGCGCGGCGCGGCCGTCGTGGGTGCCGCTGACGACGAACATGCCGCGGCCGCGGACCGCGAGATCGAACGTGCCGCCGCTCTGCTGGATCGAGCCCTGCTCGAACTGCTGATCGACGCTGCCCATGCGCACGCCCGCGCCGAGCCGCTGACCGCGGATGCTGCCGCCGAGGACGTCGGCGAACCCGGCGCGCGAGCGCTTGAAGCCGATGGTGGAGACGTTCGCGATGTTGTCGCCGACGACGCCGATGGCGGCGCCGTGGGCGCTCATGCCGCTCGAGCCGGTGTAGAGGCTGGTGAAGATGCTCATGGTCTAGACTCCGGTGCGGGCGATGGTGGTGACGGCGGCGGGAGAGACCCGGCTGCCGCCGATGAGGAGGAGCGGGCCGGCCGCGGTCAGCTCGACCGCGTCGACGATGCCGTGGACCTGGGGCCGCGCGGCGAGGGCGGTGCCGTCGGACGCGGCGGCGATGACCTCGAGGCTGTAGCTGCCGGGTGGCAGCGCGACGCCCTGGGCATCGCGGCCGTCCCACGCCAGCGGCTGCGGCGACGGGCCCGCGGTGAGCGCGACGCGGCGGACCTCGGTGCCGTTGGCGTCGCGGATGATGACCTCGCCGCTGGCGATCGGACGATCGCTGGCGATCTGGATCGCGGGGGCGGCGCCGTCGAGCTGGATGACCGACGCGTCGGCGGTGACGTCGCGACCGACCAGGTTGGCGAGGCCGGCGCTGCCGGCGGCGTCCTGGGCCGACACCAGATCGGCGAGGCGGCGGTTGGTCTCGACCGCCTGCTCGACCGACGAGAACTGCGCGAGCTGCGCGACCATGTCGGCGCCCGACTGCGGGTCGAGCGGGTTCTGGTGCTCGAGCTGCGCGACGAACAGGCGGAGGAAGTCTTCGCGGCTGGAGGTGCCCGAGTTGGCGGCGATCGGCGCCGCGGTGGTCGGGGTCATGAGAGACGAGGTCGAAGAGACGTTCATGGTGGGCTCCGTCGGGTGAGGCGAGGGCTCAGGCGAGCGCGCGCAGACGTGGATCGGTGGGCGAGGGGCTGGTCGGCGGCTCGGGCGGCTCGGCGGTGTCGGCGGCGGCGCGGGCGAAGCGGGCGTGGGCGGACGGCGCGTCGCGGGGCTCGCGGCGATCGTGGGAGGCGTGATCGCCGAGCGAGAGACCGTGGCCGCGCAGCGCGTGATCGAGCTCGTGATGCGAGCGGGAGAAGGCGTGGGCGAGGTCGGGGTCGGCGGCGCGGATCGCGACGTCGACGGTGCCGTGGTGGAGCGAGACCGAGACGGCGACGCGCTGGTCGTCCTCGCCGAAGACGAGGCGGGCGTGGGCGACGGCGGGCGCGACGGCGGGATCGAGATCGGCGGAGGCGGGTGAATCGATCGGCGCGGCGGGGGCGGCGGTGTCGGTGGTGCGCGGGGCGGGCGCGGCGGTGGAGGCGGGCGTCGTCGCGGCGAGGGAGAAGAGGTCGGTGGCGGCGGCGAGATCGGCGTCGCCGTCGGTGTCGGCGTCGGGCTCCGCGTCGAGGTCGGCGTCGCCTTCGGTGACGGCCACGGTGACGGCGACGGAGTCGGAGACGGTCACGGGTACGGATACGGGAACGGCCACGGTTGCGGCTACGGTTACGGGAACGGCCACGGTTACGGGAACGGTCACGGTTACGGGAACGGTGACGGTCACGGTGACGGCTTCGGGCGCGGCGACGATCGCGGGCGCAGTGGTGGCGGTGGTGGCGGGCGCGGTGGTCGTTGGCGGCGCGTCGGGCGTCGACGGCCTCGGCGCCGTCGCGGCGATCGACTCACGCGATCCGGTCGACGAGGTTGTCGGCGCGCTCGTCGGCGCGCGCTCGGGCATCGGGATCGGGGCGGGGGGCATCGCATCGGCGGCGGCGGCGGCCTCGCGCTGGCGATCGATGCGCTCGCGCTGCGCGGCGTCGAAGGCGGCGTCGAAGGCGGCGCTGCTGCGCGGCTGCGACGCGCGGTCGCGGGGCGCGGCGGCGAGGGACGTGGCGCGATCGACCTTCACGCGTGCCGCCTGCGGCCGCCGAGATCGTCGGTGACGCGTTGCTCGTCGCGGGCGTCGCCGCGGGCGCGCGCCTCATAGACGTCGTCGAGGGCGCGCTCGACGGTGCGGCGCTGGCGCTCGCGGAGGCGCAGATCGTCGGCGGCGCGGGCGAGG
>JAYTAJ010000111.1:0-4928 GCA_043737575.1 Myxococcales bacterium
CGCGGTCGCGGACAGCGACTCCGAGGCGCCGGTCAAGGCGTCGGGCGTGACCGCGATGTCGAGCTCGCTGCCGGTGATCGAGCCGTGGCAGCCGCCGCACACCGCGTCGTAGAGATCCTGGTTGATGCCGAGGCTGATGACCTCGCCCGGCGCGACCTGGTGCTCCTCGCCCATGTTGACGACGACGTTGCCGCTCGCGTCTTGCAGCTCGAGCACCACGCCGCGTCCGGCCGGGATGTTGACGCGCACCGAGCCGTCGTCGGCGAGCGGGGCGCGGCCAAGCAGCGTGCGCATCTGGAAGATGCCGCCCGGGCCGCTGCCCGAGGTCGTGCTCGCGGGCGCCGCGCCCTCGCTGTAGATCGCGAGCTGGGTCGCGCCGCGGAACAGCTCGACCGGGCGGCCGCGGCGCAGGTTGCCGGTCAGCAGCGTGAACACCAGCGGCGCGTCGGGGAAGTGGATGATCGCGCGGTTCGCGCCGGTCGCGCCGACGTCGACGCGGCCGCCGAACACCAGCTGGCGGCGATTCTCGAACAGCTGGCGCGGCGGGTGCTTGATCCCGAGGACGGCGTCGACCTGCGCGCCCGCGCCGCCGGCGAGCGTGGTGCGGGTGCCGGTCTCGGGATCGATCGCGACGACGTCCCAGTCGAGGCTGGTGACGTTGCCGAGATCGCCGTTGACGTTGGCGAACGACACCAGGATGCGGCCGTCGGTCATGCCGCTCGGGTTGCGGTACGCGGTCGCGGTCGCCGCGCCGACCCGGCCGGTCGCAGTCGGATCGACCATGCGCACCGCCTCGAGGAAGCCGGGCTCCGACGGCGAGCGCCGTCCGGCCTCGAACGGCCCGACGCTGCGGTTGAACACCGCGAGCGCGCCCGCGCCGCCCTTGGCGCCGACGTCGGAGAAGATCGCCAGGAAGTTGCCGTTGAGATCCTCGCGGATGTCGGTGGCCTGGGCGTAGCCGACCGACGGCTTGGTGACGCTGGGATCGGCGAGGTCGGCGTAGCGCGACACCGCGCGCTGCGCGAGCAGCGGATGGTAGTCGGTGCGGTCCCAGTTGAGGCGGCGACCGGCGAGCTGGTAGAGATCGCCCGACACCTTCTCGGTCGTCATCGTGATGCGGCCCTCGCGCATCATCTGCGGCGAGATCTCGGAGCCGGTCAGGAACGTCACCTGCTCGGCGGCGCCTCCGCCGCGCGGCATGCGCCACAGATCGGACTGCGGCAGGAACAACTTGCGCGAGCGGGTCGGTCCGACCGCGGGATCGCCGCGGGTCGACGCGAACACGATCATCTCGCCGTCGGGGGCCCAGGCCGGATCGAAGTTGTGGATCTTGAGGCCGTTGCGATCGGCCTCGGCGGGCGTGACGCGCTGGCAGCCCTGGCCGTCGACGCCGACGGTCCAGATGCCGAGCGGATCGGCGGCCGAGGTCCGCATCGCGAACACGACCGTGGTGCCGTCGTGCCGGATGTCCGGCGCCCGGACATCCGCGGTAGCGGTGGCGACGCCGCAGGTGCCGAGCAGCGACGTCGAGCCGCTGGCCCCGGTGACGCGGCCGTCGGCGCCGATCGCCGCGTCGGCGACCCGCAGATCCGAGCCGCCCTGGTAGGTGTCGAACTCGAGCGGACCGGCGACGTGGTTGGCGGCGCGATCGACGAACACCAGCGGGATGGTCGTGCCCGACGCCAGCGAGTCGATCTCGCCGCGGCCGAGCATGGCCTGGCGCTCGATGCGCACCCACTCCTGCATCACGCAGAACGGTGACGCGGTGATCGGATCGAACGCCGCGGGACAGTCAGCGGGCACGCCGGCGCCGAGCACGGGACCGCCGCGGTGCGCGATGCCACCGTCGACGTCGAGGATGCCCTTGGCGACCGCGCGACCGCGCCGCGGATCGGGCACCTCCATCGCCATGAACTCGTTCTTCAGCAGCAGGTAGTTGCGCTCGAGGGCGACCGCCGAGAAGAAGCCCTGGCTGCCGGCGCGGAGCTTGAAGTCGTTGGTGGCGTCGGGCGAGTGACAGGCCTCGAAGGAGCAGCCGCGCACCAGCAACAGCGGTTGCACCCGCTCGGCGAAGAACGTCTTCGCGGGATCGCCGACGCCGAAGTCGACCCGCCCGACCTTCTCGGCCCAGGCCTTGAGCGCGACGTACTCGGGCGAGTTGCGACCCGCGAGCTGATCGCCGCCGGTGTGGGGACCGCCGCCCTCGTTGCGCGCCAGCGGCACCCGCAAGAACTGGGTCTCGTCGACCGGATTGTCGACGAAGGACCAGGTCTGGCTGAAGTTGAAGGCGAGCTGGTTGTCGTCGTCGCCGCAGGTCAGATAGAAGTCGGACAGCGGCGCGCCGTGGCAGCTCGAGCTGTTGCAGCCGTCGAGGATCGGCATCACCGCGGTGCGGAACTCGGCGAAGTTGGCGTGGCTGGTGAACGGGCCGGGCACGAAGCCAGCCGGGACCGACGGCGAGCACGCGCCGAACCCGGGCTGTGGCGGCGACGGCGGACGCAGGCCGTTCGCGGTCGCGCCGTTCTCGGTCCACGACAACAGCGTGAAGTACGCGTCGGAGCCGACCTGCAAGATCGGCCCGCCGGCGTGGAGGACGTCGAGATCGCGGAACGCATCGCCGTACGGCAGCTGCAGCTGCCCGGCGCCGACCGACTTCACCAGCAAGAGCGGCAGCGGGTACGGCCCGAACGGCTTCAGCAGATCGCGGCGGCGCTGCACGCTCTCGAAGCTGGTGACGTCGAAGTTGCCGGCGGCGATGTCGTAGGCGTCGTCGGTGAACAGATCGTCGGGATCGTCGGTGTTGGTGCGGTGACAGCCGCTGGTGTTGCCCGCGCATGACTGCACGAGGATGGGTTCGATGTTCCGCTGGTAGTAGGTCCGTCCCGGCGGAGGATCACCGCCGCACGCCGCCGCCGCCACGAGGACCATCGCGAGCACTCGCGCATGGGATCGCATGGCCATGACTCTACTCCGTTCGGATCGCGCGAAGGGCGAATTCCTCGTCGAAGATCGCGCAAAGTTCATCCCGAAAACCAGCATCGCCGCGACGGTGCGCGGCGATGAATCGAGCGGTGAGCGCGGTGTCAGCGCAGCGCGTACAGCGCGGCGCGTGCGGTCGACCGGACCAGCGACGAGCTGTCGGTCGTCGCGTTGGTGAGCGCGGTGCGCGACGCCGGGTCGCCGATCTGGCCGAGGGCCCAGGCGGCGTTGCGACGCACGCCGGCGTCGCTGTCGGCGATGACGGCGGCCTCGAGCGAGGCGCGGCCGGCACCGTCGCGCAGCCCGCCGATGACGGCGACGGCGGTGGCGCGGACCGAGACGTCGGCGTCGCCGACCAGCGCGACCGCGGGCGCGGCGTTGACCTGCTTGCGGACCTTCGACCACGCGGTGACCGCGGCGAAGCGGACCGTCGCGTCGCTGTCGCCCATCGCCGCGGCGATCGCGGCCGAGCCGTTGCGATGACCGATGGTGCCGAGCGCCTGCGCCGCAGCGGCGCGCGCCTCGGGCGACAGGTCGGTGCGGACCACCGCCGCCGCCAGCGCGGGGATCGCGTTGGGGTGGCGGAACGTGCCGAGGATGTCGGCGGCGTTGCGGGCGAGGCGGCCGTCGGTGCCCGCGAGATCGGCGACCGAGCGGGTGCGCAGCTGGACCCGCAGCGACGCGCGGCGCGCGAACCACCACGCGGCGACCTCGCGCAGCTCGTAGCGATCGCTGTCGAGCAGATCCATCACGACCGGGACGCAGGCATCGCAGGGAAGCCGCTCGGCGCGCTCGATCTCGGCGATGATGGCGTCGACCGATCCGGTGGCGACGGCGTTGGTGATGCGGCTGGCCGAGCCGCCGCGGCCGGCGTCGGCCGGGGTGGCGAAGCTGAGTACGACCGCGGCGAGGCCCGCGGAGACGATCGTGGCGAGTCGAAATTGAGAAGTCATGGCGTCCTCCGAATGATTGGAGTGGAGCGGTTCAGTTGAACGCGTTTTCGCGCGAGTAGAACTGGCCACCGTTGTCGGCCATGAGGACCATCAGGTAGTACTCGTCGGCGGTCAGCTCGGCGCCGACGTCCGCGGCGTGGGCCGGGGTGGTGAAGGCGCGACGACCGAGGCTCTGGGTCGGGAACTGCTGCGGCGGGTTGAGCTTCTTGATGAGCTCCGAGCGGCGGGCGTCGCCGGGCTCGACGTAGATCTTGATGTCGCCGGTGATGACCAGGCCGGCGTCCTCGAGCTCCATCATGTCGGGGCCCATGAGCGAGAGGTGCGAGGCCGAGTAGCCCGACAGGATCTCGTCGCCGACGCCGTAGGTGGCGTCACCGCCGCGGAGGTCGAAGGTCCAGGTGAACATCGCGCCGGTCATCGGGTCCATGATCGACCAGCTCGGGTTCGCGGCGCCCGGGGTGCCGTTGTGGCAGCTGACGCACTTCGCGTCGAACACGGCCTGCAGCGCCTGATCCCAGGGCACACCGACGGTGTTGTCACGGGTGTAGCCGAGGTTCGAGATGCGGTCGGCGCGCGCCGTGGTGCCCTTCAGGTTGCGCGGACCGCGGCCGATCGCCTGGGTGATGCCGGGCTGGATGGTGGTCGCCTGGGTGCGCGACTCGTGGCAGCCACCGCAGAAGCGCGACTCGCCAGGACCGCCCGAGACCCACACCGGCTCGTTCGCGAGCGCCATGCCGAAGACGTCGATGGGCTGGACGTGGACGGGGACGTTGGCGGGCAAGAGCGCCGCCCACGAACCGTCGGGCTCGACCGGCGCGACGCCGAGGACCGCGGCGCCCTCGTGCTCGGTGAGGCCGAAGTCGTCGGGGATGCCCTCCTCGGTGGAGAAGCCCTCGATGACGCGGACGCCGTAGATCGAGCCAGGCTCGAAGGTGTTGATGCTCGACTGGTAGACGTTCATCGAGCCGAACAGCGTGGTGTTCTGATCGAACTGGT
>JAYTAJ010000112.1:0-4928 GCA_043737575.1 Myxococcales bacterium
GCCACCGCCGCCACCGCCGCCACCGCCGCCACCGCCGCCACCGCCGCCACCGCCGCCGCTCGTCGCCGTCGCCGCGCCGCCACCCGCGTCCTCCCGGACGATCTGCGAGACCGGCTGGTAGATCTCGACCGACTCCAGGTACTCGCCCAGCGTGCCCTCGTCGACGCCGCTCGCGGCGCGCGTGCGGAAGCTGACGAGCTCGGCGCCGCCGAGGTTCCGCTCGAGGTAGCGCGTGACCGCGGCGATGATCGCGGGCGACGCGGGCCTCGTGCGATACGTGAAGTGACCTTGCACAGCGGCAGCGCCGCCGCCGCCGAGCGCGCGCGGCGCCACGTCGACACCGGCGCCGAACGACGGCTCTCCGCGCGCGACCCGCGCGCCGACCGCATCGGCCTCGGCTTCGAGCGCGTCGTCGTCGTTGAGGCCGACGCCGCGGTACTGGCGCGACGCCTCGACCCGACCGTCGCGCTGCTGGACGACGTGGGCCAGCTCGTGGCCGAGCAGGGCGCGGCCCGTCGACGATTCCGGATCGTACGCGCCAGGCGCGAAGTGCAGATCCGTCCCCTGCGCGAATGCGTCCGCGCCGAGCGCCGCCGCGGCGCCGTCGTGATGGACCCGCACCGCCGACAGATCGACGCCGAGCAGCGGCTCGACCGACGCCCGGACCGGCGCCTCGAGCGGCGCGCCCGACGCCTTGCGCTGGACCGGAAACAGGTCGGGGCGGACCGCCTCGTCGAGGCGCAGCGCCAGCTCGGCGGCGTCGATCGGTGGGACCCGCTCGGTCGCGTCATCCTCGACGGCGGCGCTGCGCGATCGCGCGAGCTGCGCGGTCGCGGTGCGCTTTCCCGGCGCCACCTCCGCGCTCGTCGACTCCTCGGTACCGCTCTTCGAGTCGCGCCCGCGCTTGGCGTTGTACATCAGCCCTGACCCGGGACAGGATCCGGTGTCGTAACGGAGCGAGATCAAATCGATTTTGGGACGTACCGCGTCAGAGACGCGCGAAATCTGATTCGACGCGGCATGGCTAAAAAGCCAAGTACCTTCGAGCCTCTACAGGGGTAGATCCTGTCCCTGATCAGTTGCAGTCAGTTCAGCTCGGCTGCGGGCATGAGAGGGATGAGGCCGCGGGCGCAGGCCGGACACTGGTCGGCGTCGTGGAGCGTCCACATCGGGCCGGCCTCGAGCAGGTGCTCGCCCGGGATGACGCGGCGGTTGAGCACCGCGCGAAAGCCGGGGCCATCGAGGGCGCCGAACACCAGCACGCCCGCGACCACCGCGCCGCGATCGGCCGCGAGATCGAGCAGCGGCTCGAGCGACGTGCCGGTGGTGACGACGTCGTTCACCACCAGCACCGAGTCGCCGCGGTGGACCGCGCCGTTGAACAGCGTGCGGCCGGGGCGGCGCTGCAGATCGGTGCGCGCGACCGCGACCGTCGCGCCGAGCCGGGTCGCGATGGCGTCGCCGAGGAAGAACCCGGCCGACTCGGGCACGATCACCGTCGCGACCCCGGGCTCGACCCGCGCCACCAGGTGATCGGCGACCAGCCCGAGCAGCGTGCGATCGCGCGACAGCGCGCGGAACCGGATGAAGTACTCGGTGTGCTTGCCGCCGTGGAGCCCGAAGTGACCGCGCAACAGCGCGCCGGTGTCGGCCAGCGCGCGGAACAACAGCTCGGGGAGTCCGCGGCGCGGCGACACCACCACCATGTCGCGGATCTCGTCGAGCGACGCGGTCCGCAGCCGCACCACTACTGCACCTCGAGCGGCGTGATCCCGTCGGGCAAGATCGTCCCCGGCACCGCGTAGCAGAACACGCTCTCGGCGCGGTTGAGCAGCGCCCGCGCGTGCTCGCTCGACCGCTCGGACCGCGCGAGCGGCGGACTGTCGTAGACCATCGCGAACGGCCGATCGCGCGGCGCGATCCGATCGACCTCGCCGGTCAGCCAGTCGGCCGACGCGATCAGGCGCAGATCGTCGAGCCCGCGCTTGGCGATGACGATGTCCCAGCGCGATCGCATCAGCTCGGAGCGCACCACCACCAGCCCGCCGTACGGCGCCCGCGCCCGCGCCAGATCGATGACCGGGATCGCGGGGCTGTCGTCGCTGAGCGCGTCGCCGAGCGCGTCGCTGACGACGTCCTGCAGGTGCAGCTCGGCCATCGTGACCGCTTGATCGGGGCCGATCACCGCGAGCCCTGCGTTCTTCGCGGCGCGCAGCGCGGTCTCGAGCACCCGCGGGATGGCGGCGGCGTCGAGGTGCTCGGCCAGCGCGTCGGCGAGCTGAGCATGAGAGGCGCGCCCGCGCGCGAGCAGCTTGGCGAGGAGATACGTGGTGGCGATCACGCCTGCGTCGAGATCGGCCCCCGCGATCGCGATCGATCGATCGACGTCGGCGAGGGTGCGATAGCCGAGCGGAGCGAGACGACACGGCCGCTCGCGCCCGTCGCCGTTGCGGTCGGCGCCTGGCCGCTCGATCAGCTCGGCGCGCTCGAGCCCGAGGAGGATGTGGCTGACCCGGCTGCGCGAGAGGCCGGTCCGCGTCGCCAGCTCCGACGGTCGCGCCGCACCGTCGGCCAGCGCGGTGAGCACCTTGCGCCAACCGGCCCGGAGCTGCACCGCGCGCTGCAGCGGCGCCAGCTGATCGGCCTCGACGCCCGCGACCGCGAAGCCCGACGCGAGGTGCTCGACCGCCAGCGCGAACCCGCGCGCGAACGGGTCGATCGCTTCGCTGGTTCCCAGATACCGCCTGACCTCATCGATCGCCCCTGCGCGGCGATGTGCGAGGTCCCGTCCGATCGCGCGTGCCGCCTCTGCCAGATCGTCTACGTCACCTGAAGCGAGGAGCTCGATCACTTCGGCGCGAGACATAACGGCCCCCTTTTGCGGACGATACGGTGACTGCCGGATGAGTCTGACGGATGATTTACAGTCACGTCAACAAACTAATACGCAGATGGTTGTCAGCACAGGCGCGAATGTTTCCTAACCTCAGGAGAAGCCCCCGCCGATCTCGTAGAGGATGCACCGCCCCACCTGCTGATCGGCAACGATCACAGGATCTTCACGCACCGGACGCCCGACGATCGCCTGCACCGGACCGCTGTTGGCGATGATCGTATGGGTCTGCGGATCACGCGCCAGCCGCTCCGCGAAGGACAAGAAATCGTCATAATCGATGCTCATCGCGGGGATGAGCAAGAGTCGCGGGGCGAGCTGCGCGATCAGGTTCTGCCAGTCGGCGCGCAGCACGTCCTTGCACACGACCAGCAAGATCGTGAGGCGCTCGGACAGGAGCACCTCGATCGAGTCGCCCGGGGTGATGTGCTCGTAGCGATGCAGCCCGGCGTCGCGCAGGAAGAAGTCGGACAGCTTCGCGTGCTCGGCGATCACGCGACCGTGGGAGATCAACGTCGCGAGGTTGGCGCCTGGCGCATCGACGGGCTGGGCGGCGCGCGGGGTGTGGCGGCTGCCGAGCACGACCAGCGGCATGCGCGCGACCTCGGGATCGACCACCAACGCCTGGTAGTCGTCGTCGGTGAGCGACAGCTCGGGCAGGATCGTGATGTCGGCGCGCGCGGCGCGGGCGTGGGCGAGCGCCGCGTCGATGCGGTGGCGGAAGTCGTCGACCGCGGGGCGCACGCCGTAGAAGCGCGGCGCGCCGCGCGGCGTGAGCCGATCGTAGGTGAACTCGAGGTGCGGATCGCGGCTGAGCGCGGCGATCGCGATGCGGGTGCCGGTCCGGATCACGGGCAGGTGAGGACCGAGCCAGCGCAGGCGGACCCGCAGCCCGGCCGTCGACGCCGGCACCAGCGTCAGCCACTCGCCGCGATCGCCCGCGCGGCCGCGGAACTCGGGGTTGCCGGTCGGCGCGCCGTAGAGGTGCGCGGGCGACTCGACGATCGGCCACGGATCGCCCGGCGCGACCTCGCGGTCGATGTCGCGGAAGTAGTGCACCAGGTGGGCGCGGAACTGGCGCTCGAGCCAGCGCGCCGCGAAGTACGCGCACAGCGGCGGCGGCAGCGCCGCGAGGCTGGCGATCAGCTCGTCGGCGAGGGCGTTGAGGTGCGCCGCGCGCCACCGCTCGCGTCCGCGATCCGGACACGATCGATACAGCCGGGCGTCGAGATCCGCGGCGGGATAGAAGTGGTCGGCCGCGATCTTCTCGCGCGAGATGACCGCCTCGTCGGCGCGGCACACCCGCAACAGCCCGGCGATGATCTCGGTGACGTGCATGACGGCACGCGTGCGCAGGCTCTCGATCACGGGCGTCAGTGCGCCCGTGCCCGCGGCTGGAAGCGGTGGCACACGATCGGTCAATATGCGAAAGCTAGCAGCCCGACCTCGTCGCTGCTGTCAGCCCGATCAGGCGGGGCGGTGGTGGTGGAAACTGAACAGCCACGACGGAAAGTTCGTGGGTGGCAACTCGCGCGCGTCGCGTGTCGTGACTTCATGCTCATCGGAATCAACGCGAAGACCCCCTGGTTTCTTGCAACTGCAACGGTGCTGGGTGCGTCGGCTTGCACCACGCTCGGCCCGATGCCGACGACCACCGGCGTGTCGCCGATCCCGCACCAGCGTCCCGGCGCCGACGTCCAGGTCGGCATCGTGCCCGGCTTTCACCTCAGCTCGGCGACCCAGGCCAAGCCCGAGGGCTCGGGGTTCGGCCAGATCGCGGCGGCGTTCGAGCCCGATCGCGTGCTCGGCGTCCCGGGCTTGATCGCGGGTGGCCGCTTCATCTCCAACACGCCCGATCAGCTCGAGCCGTACCTCGGGTGGCGCGGCTACGTCGACGCCGCGCGCACCACCGCGGTCGCGGTGGTCGGCTTCGGAACCCGATCGGAGGGCGAGCACCAGGGCGCGTCGTTCGCGGCGACGCGGCTCGGCGGCGAGGTGATCGCCGACGTCAACCTGAGCGGCCGCAGCGACCTCG
>JAYTAJ010000113.1:0-4927 GCA_043737575.1 Myxococcales bacterium
GAGCGGCGAAGAAAACTTCAGCGCAGCTCGAATTCCTTGCACAGCGCGACCTCGGTCGGCGCCTCGCCGGTGACCGGGTCGATGGCGTCGAGGGGCCACCGTCGCTGTCCTTCGTCGGGCCAGCCGTGCAGGCACGCGTCGCGCCGCGCCATCCAGAACGCGCAGTCGCGACACGCCGAGCGCAGGTCGAAGCGGCGCGCCTCGTCGATCAAGGTCGCTGTCAGTGGGAAGCGCATGTCAGTGTGTCCCGCCGCGACGACGACGAGCGAACCCGAGGACGATGACCGCGAGGACGACGCTGCCGCCGCCGCCGCTGGCGCCGCAACAGCCGCCGCCATCGCCGTCGCCCCCGGCGTCACCGCCGTCGAGCCCGCCGTCGGCGCCCGGCTCGATCGGCCCCGGGCCCGGATGCGGCAGGCGGGTATCGCACGGGCCGTCGCCGTCGTACTCGACCGCGCCGAGATCGAACTGACCGGCGCGAGCGTTGCCGCAGAAGTCGTCGGTGACCTCGGCGACCGCCGCGGCGCGATCGACGATCTGCGCGCCGTCGACCAGCGTGAAGTCGAGCCCGTCGGCGTCGGTGAACCACGCGGCGATCGCGGCGTTCTCGAGGTTGTCGGTGCGGGTCGAGGTGCCGCCGCGATCGCGGATCGCGCCGGTCATCAGGTTGCCGCGGACGTCGGCGGTCGAGCTGGCGAACCGCACGTCGATGCCGGTCGTGTCGTACAGCGTGTTGAAGTACAGCTTGGTGCCGCGCGCCTCGTTGAGGTAGATGCCGACGTCGGCCGGACAGTGGGCGATGACGTTGTTGCGCAGGATCCCGTCCTGATGCTCGGGATCGCACGCGCCGTCCTCGCAGATCGAGTCGGGCCCGGTGCCGCCGCCGCCGAGCGACAGCCCGAGCCGGACCTGGCCGCGGTGCAGGCGCTCGCACACGACCAGGTTGCGCTCCATCACGCCGTCGCGCGAGTTGCCCTTGAGGAACGCCGCGTACGAGATGTTGTCGCCGCCGCCCTTGGCGAAGTCGTGGAGGTAGTTGGCGCGGATCCGCCAGCGCCGGCCGCCGACGACGTCGATCTTGGTGACCGGGTTGCCGGTGTCGCGCGGCCGGGTGTCGAAGAGCTCGTTGCCCTCGATCAGCGCGTCGTCGGGCCAGGTGTACGCGCCGCTCACGCCGACCGGCGCGCCGTTGCTCTTGATCTGCGCGTTGAAGTCGACCAGGCGGTTGCCGACGATCGCGACGTCGTCGGCGAGGCCGGTGACGTGGAACGCGTGCTCGCACTGCGAGTCGGTGGCGCAGGTGCCGCGCATCTCCAGGTTCTCGAACCGCCAGTGCGGCGCGGTGACGTGGAAGCCCTCGACCGCCGACGACTCGATCACGACGGTGCCGAGCGCGGCGGCGCGGACGACGATCGGCTGGCCGGGCGCGCCCGCACGATCGCACCGCAGGTTGGCGGTGACGCCGTAGGTCCCGGGCGCCAGGGTGATGACGTCGCCCGGGTTGGCGGCGGCGAGCGCGGCGATCAAGCCGGCGCTGGAGTCGACCGCGATCGGCTCGGCCTGGGCCACACCGACGCCGAGCAACCACGACACCACGACGACGGCGCGCATGGCCGCGATGCTACCGCACGATCACACGACGCTGGCGGCGCGAACCGGGACGTCGAGCAGCGGCGACCGCACCGCGCCCAGCTCGTCCTTGCCGCGCAGGACGTACTTGGCCGGATCGAAGCGCCAGGTCCGCGCCGCAAACTCGACGGTGAAGCCCGGCCACACCGTCGTGTTCTTGCCCGACTCGTCGAGGTACCAGCTCTTGCAGCCGGTCGCCCACACGGTCTTGCCGAGGCGGCGCTGCAGCTCGTCGTTGTAGCGGCGGACCACGTCGGCGCGCGGCTCGACCGACGCGATGCCGCGGTCGCGCATCGTCTGCAGGCACGACACCACCAGGCGGACCTGGGCCTCGATCATCACGATCATCGACGTGTGGCCGAGGCCGGTGTTGGGGCCGATCAGCGTGAACAGGTTGGGGAAGCCGTCGACCATCGTGCCGAGGTACGCCTCGGGCTCGCGGCGCCAGCGCGCGCCGAGCTCGGCGCCGCCGCGGCCGAACGCCTGCAAGCCGCCGAGATAGTCGTGGATCGCGAAGCCGGTACCGAACACGATCGCGTCGACCTGGCGCTCGGTGCCGTCGGTGGTCACGATGCCGTCGCGGGTGAGCTCGCGGATGCCGTCGGTGACGAGCGCGACGTTGGGCCGCGCCAGCGCCGGGTAGAAGTCGTTGGAGATCAGGATGCGCTTGCAGCCCATCACGTAGTCGGGCGTCAGGCGGGCGCGCAGCGCGGGGTCGGTGATCTGGCGGTGCAGGTGGCGCCGCGCCATCGGCTGCGCGTACTTCAGGAGCCGCGGCTCGAGGGCGAACGGCAGCGCGCGGATCTCGTGCTGGAGATACAGCCCAGCGCGGTAGAGGCGCCGCAGCCCGGGGACATGGCGGTAGGCCCAGCGCTGCGCGGGCGAGAACGTCCGATCGGGCCGCGGCATGATCCACGGCGGCGTGCGCTGGTACAGATCGAGGCGCGCGACCTCGGGGGCGATCCGCGGCACGAACTGGATCGCGCTGGCGCCGGTGCCGATCACCGCGACCCGCTTGCCGGCGATCGGCGTCCGGTGATCCCACTGCGCCGAGTGCCAGGTCGGACCGGCGAAGCGCTCGAGCCCGGGCAGCTTCGGGATCGACGGCCGGCTCAGGCCGCCGAGCGCGGCGACCAGCGCGTCGGCCTGGAAGCGACGGCCGTCGGTGGTGCGCACGGTCCAGGTCGCGCCGCGCTGGTCGAGGTCGGCGCGCTCGACGTGGGCGCCGAACCGCACCTTCTGGTGCAGCTGCCAGTCGCTGGCGCAGCGCTCGAGGTACGCGCGGATCTCGGGCTGCGGCGCGTAAGCGCTGGTCCACTCGGCGTTCGGCGCGAACGAGAACGAGTAGAGGTGCGCGGGGATGTCGCAGGCGCAGCCGGGGTAGTGGTTGTCGCGCCAGGTGCCGCCGATCGCGTCGGCCTTCTCGAGCAGGATGAAGTCGTCGATGCCGGCCTCGAGCAGCTTCGCCGCCATCGCCATCCCGGCGAAGCCGGTGCCGACGATCAGGACCTGGGTGCGCTCGATCGCGGGGGCGGGCTCGACGAGGATGACGGTCATGGCTCTCCCGGGGTCCTTATTGACTCTCTTTCAATAGCACGGGCGGGGGCCGCGGTCGAGCCCCCGCGCTGGTACTGCGCGGCGAGGACCAGGAACCAGGTCCGCCGCAACAGGCGGCGCAGCAGCCGACCGTAGAGACCGCGGGTCGCGTCGAGCCCGCGATCGATCGCGCGGTAGAAGGCCCACTTGGGGCCGTGCTGCGGCTTCAGGAGCAGCGCCGACAAGGCCGGCGTCAGCGTCAGCGCGCAGAACGTCGACAGCGACACCGACGCGACGATGGTGAGCGCGAACTGGCGATAGATCGCGCCGGTGGTGCCGGGGAAGAACGCGACCGGGCCGAACACCGCGATCAAGACGATCGAGATCGCGATCACCGCGCCCGACACCTCGCGCATCGCCTCGCTGGCCGCGACCCGCGCCGACAGCTTGCGCTCGTGCATGAGCCGCTCGATGTTCTCGATCACGACGATGGCGTCGTCGACGACGAGGCCGGTCGCGAGGGTCAGCCCGAACAAGGTCAGCGTGTTGATCGAGAAGCCGAACAGCTTCACGAACATGAACGTGCCGAGCAGCGACACCGGCGGACGTCGAGGGCGTTGGCGGTGGGGAGCCGGAAGATGCCGAGGCCGACGCCGACGTGGCCGTTGAAGCGCAGCGCCTGGGCGTAGTTCTGCAGCGCGCTGCGGATCTTGCAGAGGTCGACTGCTACGGTCGATCTCCCATGACCGATCAGCCCGCGAAGCCCGCCGATGACAAGCACCTCAGCGCCGTCGCCAGCGCCCTGCCCGACATCCTCGGCAACGGCGCCGTGAAGGCGATCCTCGGCAAGCTCCACCTCGACGGCCTCGGCGACGTCGCCAGGTCGTGGGTCGGCAAGGGCGCGAACCTGCCCATCTCGATCGATCAGGTGAAGAGCGTCCTCGGCTCCGGCCCGATCGCGTCGATCGCCAGCAAGCTCGGCATCTCGACCGAGCAGGCCACCCACTCCCTCGCCTCGGTCCTGCCCCACGCGATCGATCAGATGACGCCCGACGGCAACGCCCCCGCCGACGACGCCCCGCCGCCCGACCCGGCCGCGGTGATGGCGAAGATGTTCGGCGGCACGCCGCGACAATCTTGATGCCGTCTTGATGCCAAGGGGAGGTAGACCCTGGCGTCGCCGCGGGCGACCCCATGCAACAGACCGACCCCGTTCGCGCTAGCACCGTCAGCCCTTCAGTCTCCCCCACGCGACGCGCCGTCGCGCTCACGTCGCTCGGCGCCCTCGGCGTGGTCTACGGGGACATCGGCACCTCGCCGCTCTACGCGGTGAAGGAGTGCCTGGCGTATCCCCACGTCGCTCACGCGGTGGTGCCGACCGAGCCGGCGGTGCTCGGCGTGATGTCGCTGGTGTTCTGGTCGCTGATCTCGGTCGTCGTCGTGAAGTACCTGTGGTTCGTGCTGCGCGCCGACAACAAGGGCGAGGGCGGCATCCTCGCGATCGGCGCGCTGGTCGAGGGCGAGGCCGGCCACCGCAGCAAGCTGTCCATCGCCATCTTGCTCGCGCTGTTCGGCGCCGGGCTCCTGTTCGGCGACGGCATCATCACACCCGCGATCTCGGTGCTCGGCGCGATGGAGGGCCTGTCCGAGCAGAGCCCGCAGCTCGAGCACCTGGTGGTCCCCATCGCCATCGCGATCCTGGTCGGCCTGTTCTCGGCGCAGCGCTACGGCACCGGCCGGATCGGCGGCGTGTTCGGCTGGA
>JAYTAJ010000114.1:0-2109 GCA_043737575.1 Myxococcales bacterium
TCGCGCCCCCATGCTATGCGCAGCCATGGACGCGCTGGGCACCTGGCTCGCCGATCGCGGGGCGCGGCACGACGACCTCGCCATCCGCACCACTCCCGCTGGCCGCGGCGTGTACGCTCGGCGGGCCGTCGCCGCGGGCACCGTCGTCCTCCGGGTCCCGCGCGCGCTGGTCGTCACCCTCGAGGATGTCCAGCGGTCGTCGATCGGCCACCAGCTCCGCGACCTCGAGCTGTCGAGCGATCACACGCTGCTCGCCGCGTGGCTCCTCGCCGAGGACCTCGATCCATCATCGCCCTGGCGCCCGTTCCTCGACGCCCTGCCCCGCGATCTCCGCGGGTTCCCGCTCCACGCCAGTCCGGACGATCAGTCGCTCTTGCACGGCACCGTGGCCGGGGCGCTGCTCGTGGAGCTGCGCACCAACCTCGTGCTCGACCACCTCGCGCTCCAGGGCCGGGTGCCGCGGTTCGGGTTCGGCCGCGACGCCCTGACCTGGGCCCGCCTCACCATCGGCTCGCGTCTGTACGGCCTCACCGTCGACGACGTCAGCACCTCCGCGCTGGTGCCGTTCGGCGACATGTTCAACCACGACCCGGTCCGCGCCGCCGCGACCTGGGGCTACGACGACGACGCCTTCACGGTCACCGCGGTCCGCGCGCTCGCCGCCGACGCCGAGGTCTGCATCGACTACGGCCACAAGGGCAACTCCCGCCTCCTGGTCCACTACGGCTTCTGCCTCGACGACAACCCCCACGACGAGGCCGAGCTGTTCGTCCCCGCGCCGTTTCGCGTCACCCGCGATCCGACCCACCCGTCGGCCGGCGCGATGCTGGCGTGGCTCGGCGCCCACCGCTTCGACGCCGCCACCGCCGTCACCGACGCGGCCCGCACCGCGCTCGCCGCCCTGTCGACCGCCCCGGCCCACGGCCACTTCCTGCGCGCCCGCCGCTCCGAGGAGGCGGTGCTCCGCGCCTGGCTCGTCCACGCGCCGACGCTCTGACGTGATCTCAGAAGACCGTGTCGTCGCTGTCGATCTGGATCGGCGAGCCGCCGCCGACGCGGCGCTCGTGGGCGACCTGGCGCCCGGCATGCCAGGTGCCGCCCTCGAGGATCCGGGCCAGCGGCAGCTGATCGGGCGTGACCTGCAGGCGCTCGCGCACCGCGTCGGCGACCCAGTCGAGGAGCGCCACGGTGAGGGCCCGCCACTCGACGATCACCTCGTCGTCGACGCGATGCAGATCGCGGGTCACGCTCTCGTAGCGCGGCACGATCGCGCCGAGATCGATCAGCAGCCCGCCGTTGCGATACTCGGGCAGGCCGGTCATCGCGCCCGGCTGCACGACCTTCACGCCGCCGAGCTCGAGCGGCTCGAACAGCGAGTAGCCGAGCCACTGCGACAGCCGGTGGAACGGCACCAGCCCGGCCGAGGGCCCGGATCCGCCCGCGGCGGGGTGGCGCCAGCAGTCGCCGAGGTTGACGCCGCCCAGCTCGATGCGGCCGGGCCAGATCGACCCGAGGCCCTCGAGCAGATCGCCCAGCAGATCGGCGGCGCGGACCTCGGGGCCGCGGCCGCGGATCGCCGCGAGCAAGCCGCTCGGCCGTCCGCCCGGGAACAGCGTGGCGTTGCGATCGATCGCCTCGCCGAAGCGACGCAGCAGCGCGCCGCGGCCGGCGAACCCGACCAGCGTGTTGGCGCCCTCGACCTGGAACGCCTGCGCCAGCTCGTCGTCGTCGAGCGAGCGCAGCGCCGCGGCGTCGGCCCGCAGCGGTGACAGCGGGTCGGCGGAGAACAGCCCGGCCTCGAAGGCGCGCAGGCTCGCGACCGCGAGGCCTTCGGAGCGCGTCAGGTCCTGACCGGTCGCGTCGTCGCGGTAGCGCCAGGTGTCGCCCGCGCCCGCGTCGAGCAGCACGCTCACCATCACCAGATCGATCAGCGCCTCGGCCGCCGCGCCGCCGCCGCCGACCGCCGCGGCGATCGCACCGACCCGATCGACGCCGCCGACCCGGAAGTGCGCGAGCCGGCCGTGGACCGGGATGCGCAGGTTGGGATAGTTCGCGCGGGTCACCGCGATCACGCGATCGGCGACCGCGTCGATGCGGCTGCGGTCGACG
>JAYTAJ010000115.1:0-2109 GCA_043737575.1 Myxococcales bacterium
CTGCTTCTTCGACAGCTACCTGCGCACCGGCACGCCGGTCGTGGTCGCACCCGGGCCGCTGACCGCGCCGTGTCAGTGACGCGCTAACTTCGCCGCGCCGCGCGGGTCGGACGATCATGCGCATTCGATCCAGCCTGCTCCTCGCCGCCCTCATCCTCGGCTCCATCCTCGTCGGCACCGCCGCCGCGCAGCCCGGCGCCCTCGCGCCGCCGAGCGGCCCGGTGCAGGTCGACCACGGGCCCCGCCACCACGATCGCGATCACGCGCGCCAGCCGCGCGCCCGCGACCGCCGGGCCCGGATCAGCCCGCAGGTCCGCGCCGCGCTGATCGCGCGCTTCGATCGCAACGGCGACGGCCGGCTGACCGGACCCGAGCGCCGCCGCGCCAAGAAGTTCGTGATGCGCCACCGCCACCAGCGCCGCGCCGATCGCAACTAACGACGACGACGCGCGAGCAGCAGGCCGAGCGCCGCGGCGAGCCCGCCGAGCCCGCCGAGCCCGCCGGCGCCGCCAGTCGAGCAACCGCCGTCGATGGTGCGGACCGGCTCGACGACGACCTCGCACACGCCGTTGCAGCCGTCGCCGTCGTCCTCGTTGCCGTCGTCGCACTCCTCGCGGGTGTCGACGATCTGATCGCCGCAGGTCGCGACGCGGCAGTTGCGGCGGCAGACGTCGGCGGCGTCGGCGTTGAGGTCGCCGGCGTCGCACTGCTCGGCGCCGGTCTTGGTGCCGTCGCCGCACACCGACCGCGGGTTGGCGACGATGCAGACGTCGTCGAGGTTCCAGCCGCCGAGCTGGAAGCTCTTGTCGCTGTCGATCATCCAGCGGATCACGACGGTGCCGTCGAAGATGCGCGAGCTGATCGGGACGTCCTGGAACAGCCAGGCCTTGTCCTCGTGGTGCGTGGTGTGGCTGCTGTTGCCCTGCGACGACAGGTTGGCCCAGGCCTGCTCGCCGTTGACCTCGACCGACGCCTGATCGAAGAAGCCGTCCTCGACCGCGAGCCAGCGGCGGTAGTGCAGCCGCACGTCGCTGTAGTCGCCGACGTCGATGGTCGGCGTCTCGAGCCAGCTCAGGGTGTCGCCCGCGTAGCCGCCGTGCTCGAACGACAGCCCGGTGCCGACGATGCGCTGGCCCGAGAACGCGGCCGGTGGATCGCCGAAGCCGCGGCTGCCGCCCGACGCGCCCCACTGCCAGACCTCGGCGCTGCCGCCGGCGCGCCAGCCGTCGGAGAACGGGTTGGTCTCGAAGTCGGTGCAGTACAGCGGCACGACGTCGCCGCGGTAGAACTGGTACCAGGGGTCGGCGCGGTTGTCGGGGAAGACCATCTCGCTGGCGTCCGCAAACCGGACGCGGAAGCGGAAGAACAGCGACGAGCCGACGCCGGGCAGCGGCAGCTCGGCGGTCCACTGATCGTCGACGACGGTCGCGACCTGCGAGCCGGCCGCGGGCCCGCCATCGCGTGGCCGCCACTCGAGCGAGACGCCGCTGATCAGATCGCCGCAGCGGGTGTCGAGGCCCTGGAGGCGCAAGGTCACCGGCTGCGGGGCGATGCGCGCGCTCTCGACCGCGCCGGGCGCGTCGATGTGGCCGGCGGTGGTGCGCAGGCCGTGGCGGCCGAACGCCGCGCGGATCGTGCACTCGTGGGGCGTGCCGTTGCCGAGGTCGCCGTCGTCGTCGTCGGCCGCGAGGATCTCGACCAGCGTCGCCGGGATGCTCGGCGCCCGCTGGACCGCGGCGTAGAACAGCCGATCGGCGAGCGCGACCCCGGGGCCGCGGCCGAGCTCGGAGATCAGCGCGTCGCGCAGGTCCCACATCGCGCCGCCGAAGATGATGCCGGTCTTGTGGATCCCGGCGATGTCGCGCGGCCAGATGTGCTCGCTGCCGATCGGATCGAGCTCGCGCAGCGGGGTGTCGGTGCGGAAGAAGCCGCGGCCCATGCCGGAGTCGTCGGTGATCGTCGCCGCCAGGTAGTCGGACAGGCCCTCGCTGAACGCGCCGTCGAAGAACCCGGCGCCGGGGATCAGCGACTGCTTGTGCATCGAGTGGCCGAACTCGTGATAGACGACGTCGGCGATCGTCGCGGTGTTGACGCAGCGAACGCTCTCGC
>JAYTAJ010000116.1:0-11334 GCA_043737575.1 Myxococcales bacterium
CTGGTCGGCGAGGCCCGCCGCCTGATCGCCTTGGCCGCCGCGGTCGACGACGCCGCGACCCGGATGCCGGTCGATCCGGCGCTGGCGTGGGCCGAGCCGCGCTTCGCCGCCGCCGCCGCCGCGCTCGGCCTGACGTTCCTGCCGTGCGCGCTCGGCCTGCGCGGTGAGCTCGACGGCTGCCGCATCACGACCCACCACCTCTGGTCCCGCGGCGATCGTCGCCTGCTGATCCACGTCGCGCTGCCGCAGCTCATCCCCGGGCAGTGGGCGGTGCGCGGCTACGGCCGCGCCTGGTGGCAGCGCGTACGCGGCGCGGTCACCGCGCTGGGCGGCCGCGGTCCCGGCTCGGGCCGCTTCGCCTTCGATCGCCGGTTCTACGTCGACGGCGATCGCGCGATCGCGTTCCGCGCGGTGGCGGCCCACCTCGATCCGCTGATCGACTTCGTCGATCGCAACTGGCTGTCGGTGTCGGGCTCGCTGGTGCTGCTCGGCTTTCGCCTGCGCGAGTCGATGCCCGATCTGGTGGAGCTGTTGCCGCGCGCGGTCGCGATGGCCCATCGGATCGCGGGCGCGCCGCGCGATGCCGCCCCCGCCGGGCCGTTTCGGTGAAATGATCGGCCGCCCCACGCGTTGATCGGGAGCTGCATGACCCAGCAAACCGCACCTAGCCCCAAGCCTCCCGGCCGTCGTCGTCGCTGGTTGCGGCGGATCGCGATGGTGGTCGCGGGCCTCGCCGTCGGGCTCGTGATCGCCGAGTGGATGTTCCGGATCCGTGACGACGGCGGCTTCCCCAAGCTCAACGTCTACGTCGCCGATCGCGGGCTCGGCGTGCGCCTGCAGCCGGGCGCGTCGCAGCGCTTCGTCTACCCCGACAACCCGCCGACCCGCGTGCGCATCAACCGCGCCGGCTACCGCGGCGCCGACTTCCCCAAGCCCGGCACCGACGACGTGCTGATCGTCGGCGACTCCCAGGTGTTCGGCCTCGGCGTCGAGGAGCACCAGACCTTCGCGGCGCTGTTGCAGCGCGAGCTCGGCGGCGGTCGCGCGGTGCTGAACGGCGGCGTGCCGACCTACGGGCCGGCCGAGTACGCCGCGGTCGCGCGCGAGCTGCTCGCCGCGCGTCACCCCAGGACGCTCGTCTTCACCGTCAACCTGGTGAACGATCTGTTCGAGGTCAATCGCCCCAACGCCGAGCGCCACGTCGTGCGCGACGGCTGGGCGGTGCGCACCGAGGCCGCGGGCCGCGTGATCGACTTTCCCGGCCGCACCTGGCTGGCGCGCAACTCGCACCTCTTCTATGCGGTGCGTCAGGTCTGGCACCGCGCCAGCGACGGCCAGAGCGTGGCGTCGGAGGGGACGTGGCACGATCTCGTCGACACCGGCACCAGGAGCGCCGAGCAGCGCGCCGACACCGAGCGCCAGCAGCAGAGTCGATCGACCGAGCTGCGCCAGACCGAGGCCCAGCTCGAGGAGCACACCGAGGCGATCGATCGCGCGATCATGGCGTACCTGCGCGACGAGCTGACCCAGGAGGACAAGATCGCGCTCGAGGCCAGCCATCACGATCCGGGCGACACCGTGCAGGCGTTCGTCGAGAACGCCGAGGAGTCGCGCTCGGTGGTCGTGACCGCGTCGCACATCCGCCGCGGCGCGATCCTGCGCACCAAGCTCCGCGACAAGCTGGCGAAGCTCGCGCAGAAGCACGCCCGCGGCGAGGAGCGCACCAAGATCCTCGGCAGCCTCGCCGATCAGCCGAAGCTGGCGGCGCGGCTCGACGAGCTCGGCCTCGAGCGCATCCGCCTCGCGCTCGAGAGCCCGCTGGCGCCGACCATCCGCGAGCTGAAGCGGGTGTGCGACGAGCAAGCCGTGCGGCTGGTGGTGTTGATCCTCCCGATCGACGTCGCGGTGTCGCCCGAGGAGTGGAAGAAGTACGGCGCCCAGCCGATCGACATGACCAGCGTCGGGTCACTGATCGACGAGCTGCGCGCGCTCGGCGACGAGCTCGGGGTCTCGACGCTCGACGCCACCGCGGCGTTGCGCGCGGTCCAGCCCGGCGCGTTCCTCGATCACGACATCCACATGACGCCGCGCGGCCACGCCGCGGTCGCGACCGCGCTCGCCGCGACCCTGGCGAGCCCGCCGTCGCCGCCTCGGCGCGGCCGTGATCGATCGCCGCTGCCGCTGCCCGCGCAGTGGCGCGCCGCGCCCGAGATCCTGGTGGCGGGCTCGAGCGCGGCGCACTGCGAGACCAAGCGCATCCGCGAGTGGCTGCGCATCCTGTGCATCGCCGACCAGCCCTACGATCTCGACGCGTCGCCGAAATCGATCACGATCACGCGCGACCAGTCGCACGGCGCGCTGACGATGGTGATGCCGCGATCGGCCGCGCTCACGGTGGCGCTCGAGCCCGGCGATGCGCTCACCGCCGACTTCGCGTGGCAGGGCGTGCAGCGTCGGCTCGACGTGACCTGGCCGGCCGAGCAGGCGGCGCCGACCGCGGCGTTCACCGTCACCAGCAAGCAGGCGAAGTCCGAGCCACGCTACGGTCGCGTCGAGTTTCCGACCGAGCTGGCGCGCGCGATGTGCGGGTGCTGGCAGGCGGTGTACCTCGACCGTCGCGGCGGCGACGAGTCGCCCGACTGCCCCGGCATCTACGGCGCGCTCGACGCGGGCTGCCTCGCGTACCGCGGCGCGTGTCCGGACATGGTCGCGTGCGCGCTGCGCGATCCCGCGACGCCGCCGCGCCCGACGACGACGCCGCCCGCGCCCGTGACGCCGCCGTGATCGACGCGCTGCGCTCGCTCGCGGTGCGCGTGGTCTCACCGCTGGTGTGGCGCATCCCCGGCCACGCGCCGCGCAAGCTCGAGAGCTTCGGCCGCGCCGAGGAGGGCAGCCGCATCGATCTGCTCGCCGCCGCTCACGCCACGCCGTCGCTCGACCGCCGCGTCCGCTACCTGCGCCACGCGCTCGACGAGACCCGTCACGCCGCGATGTTCGCGCGCCGCGCCAACGAGCTGCGCGCCGCCCGCGGCCTGCCGCCGTCGGGGCCGCCGCGGGCCGACTCCGAGGCGCTGTTCGCGACGCTCGGCGAGGTCCGCTTCCTCGCCTTCGTGCATCGTGGCGAGCGCCGCGGCCGCCAGCAGTTCGAGCAGTACGCGCGGCACTTCGCGCGCCACGGCGACGATCGCACCCGCGCGCTGTTCGACGCCATCCTGGTCGACGAGCGCGAGCACGAGGGTTACACCCACGCGCTGTTGCTCGAGCTGTGCGGCGATCCGCGCACCGCGGCGCGAGCGCTGCGCCGCGCGGGCTGGTGGGAGGCGTGGCGGACCTGGCGCCGCGCCGGTCGCACGCTCGCCCACGGCCTCTATGCGCTCTTGATGATGGCGCTGTACCTCGCGATCGCGCCGCTGGCGTGGCTCGGCCTGGGGCTGCGCCGCCGCCGCGTCGACAAGCGCCGCTGGCTCGGCGCCGGATCGTAGGCGATGGCCGCGGTCCTCGGAGTCTCGGGCGGCTACCACGACGCCGCCGCGGCGTTGGTGATCGACGGTGCGCTGGTCGTCGCGATCCAGGAGGAGCGGCTCAGTCGGATCAAGAACGATCCGTCGCTGCCAGTGCAGGCGATGCGCGCGTGCCTCGACCACGCCGGGCTCGTCGCCGCCGCGCTCGATCGCGTGGTCTTCTACGAGGACCCCTACGCCAAGCTCGAGCGGGTGCTGGTGTCGACGCTCGGCAACGTGCCGCGGTCGCTGCGGCAGTTCCCGCGCGCGATGGCGACCCAGCTCGGCAGCAAGCTCTGGGTCGTCGATCACCTCGCCGACCTGCTCGATCTGCCGCGCCGCAAGATCGGCTACACCGATCACCACCGCGCCCACGCCGCGAGCGCGTTCCTGGTCAGCCCGTTCGCCGAGGCTGCGATCCTCACCGTCGACGGCGTCGGCGAGTCGGTCTCGACCGGGTTGTGGCACGGCGACGGCACCGCGCTGCGCAGCCTCGGCGCGATCGACTATCCGCATTCGCTCGGCCTGCTCTACGCCGCGTTCACCGCGTACCTCGGCTTCGAGGTCAACGACGGCGAGTACAAGGTCATGGGCCTCGCCGCCTACGGCACGCCGCGGTTCGAGGACGAGCTGCGCCGGGTGATCCGGCTCGACGACGACGGCTCGTTCACGCTCGAGCTCGGCTACTTCGGCTACCTCGCCGATCCCGATCTCGGCTTCGGCCGCAAGCTCGAGACCCTGCTCGGGCCGCGCCGCACGCCGTACCGCGCGTGGGATCTCGCGGCGTCGGCCGACGATCGTCGCTACGCCGACATCGCCGCGAGCCTGCAGCGCGTCCTCGAGGCGGCGCTGCTCGGCCTCGCGCGCAACGCCCGCGCCCGCACGCGGTGCGACGCGCTGTGCCTGTCGGGCGGCGTCGCGCTCAACGCCGTCGCCAACGCGCGGCTCCTGCGCGACAGCGGCTTCGCGCGGATCTTCGTCCAGCCCGCCGCGGGCGACGCCGGCGGTGCGATCGGCGCCGCGATCGTCGGCGCCCTCGAGCTCGGCGATCCGCGCCCCGCCGCGCTCACCACCGCCGCGCTCGGCCTGCCGATCACCGCCGCCGGCGCCGTCCTGCTCGCCGCGCCGCTCGGGCTCACCGTCCGCGTCCTCGCCGATCCCGCGCGCGACGTCGCCGCGCTCCTCGACGACGGCGACATCCTCGGGTTCTGTCACGGCCGCTTCGAGTGGGGACCGCGCGCGCTCGGCATGCGCTCGATCCTCGCCAGCCCGCGCGATCCCGAGGTCCGTGACAAGCTCAACCGCGCGGTCAAGCACCGCGAGCCGTTCCGACCCTTCGCGCCCGCCGTCCTCGCCGACGCCGCCGCGACGTACTTCGATCCTCCCGCCAACGACATGACGCCGTTCATGACCACCGTCTGCGACGTCCGCCCCGGCGTCGTCGGCCTCGCCGCCGTCACCCACGTCGACGGCACCGCCCGCGTCCAGACCGTCACCGCCGCGTCGAGCCCCGCGCTCCACGCCGTCCTGGTCGCGCTCGGCGATCGCTGCGGCCTGCCCATCGCGCTCAACACCTCGTGCAACGGCGCCGGCGAGCCCATCGTCGCCCGCGAGCTCGACGCTCTCGGCTTCCTCATGAGCCACCCGATCGACGGCCTCGTCGTCGACGACGTCCTGATCACCCGAGGCCCGCGATGAGACCCCTGCGCCGCCTCGGCTCACGCCTCATCACCATCGGCCACCTGTTCCGCCACTTCGTGCAGCGCGGCCGCTGGTTCCTCCTCCCGCTCCTCCTCGTGCTGCTGATCGCGGGCGTGCTGCTGCTGATCACCAGCGGCCTCTCCTACGTCGCGCCGTTCGTCTATTCGATCTTCTGACCGGCGAGGCCGCGCCGCGCGAGGTCGAGCTCGGTGCGCGCCAGCGCCAGCGCCTCGGGCTGAGCGTCGGGCGCCGCGGTGCCGATCGCGATCGCGCGCTCGAGGGTGCGGACCGCGGCGCGGTGGCGGCGCAGGAGCCGCTCGGTGCCGCCGACCAGCGCGAGGTCGATGACCAGCCGCACGCTGTCGACGCCGTGCGCGCGCTCGTCGATCCGCAGCGCGGCGCGGAAGTGATCGAGCGCGTCGGCGAAGCGGCCCGCGGCGGCGAGGACCTGGCCGAGGTGCTGATGCGAGACCGCGACCTCGGCGTCGTCGGACCCGACCGCGCCGATCAGCAGCGCGTGGGCCTCGGTGTGGATCCGCAGCGCGCGCTCGAGTCGGCCGAGGTCGCGCTCGGCGCGGCCGATCGAGTGCAGCAGGTCGGGCTCGTCGCGCTGCGACAGCGCCCGCGCTCGCTCGAGGTGGACCAGCCCCGCGGCCGGATCGCCGAGGTAGACCAACGTGTCGCCGAGCGCGCGCTGGCTCGGGATCGTCGACGGATGATCGGGGCCGAGCGCGGCGTGCAGGATCGCGAGCGTGTGCTCGAAGCGGGCGCGGGCGTCGGCGAGCTGGCCGAGCTCCTGCAACACCAGCCCGAGGTTGTGATCGAGCGCGGCGAGATCGGGATGCTCGGCCCCGAGCGAGCGCGTCAACAGCGCCGCGGCGCGGGTGTAGTGCGGCACCGCCTCGTCGAGGCGGCCGGCGTCGTGGGCGAGATCGCCGAGGTGGCCGAGGACGCGAGCCAGGGCGAAGTCGTCGGGCTCGGCGCGGCGCGCCTCGATCGCCAGCGCGCGGGTCAGCTCGGTCCGGGCGTCGTCGAGCCGGCCGGCGCCGAGGTAGACGCCGCCGAGGGTGTCGAGCAGCTGGGCCTCGCGCGCCGGATCGTCGCCGAGCCGCGCCAGCGACGCGCGGGCGTCGGCCGCCAGCTCGATCGCGTCGTCGAGCGCGCGGCCGACCAGGTAGGTGTCGCCGAGCGACGCCGCCGGATCGGTGCCGGTCGCGCCCGCCATCCACACCAGCGCGATCAACGCGTCGACCTTGACCGCGTCGAGGTGCGCGGCCTCGGCGGCGCGCGCGGCCTGGCGCAGGGTGGCGCGGGCGGCGACCGGCTCGATCGCGATCTCGGCGAGGCCGAGGCCGAGCAGCGCCCGCGCCAGGGTCGGCGGATCGGCGAGGGTGCGGGCCGCGGCGGCGGCGGCGCGCGCCGCGGTCAGCGCCGCGGCGGGCTGGCCTGCGGCCCACTGCATCTTGGCGTCGGCGAGGCCGCGATCGATCGCCGCGGCCGCGGCGCGATCGTGCGGCGGGTCGGGCGCCGTCGCCGCCAGGCCGTCGGTGCAGTCGCGCAGCGCCGACAGCGCCGCGGTCGCGCCGACCGCGCGCTCGACGATCGGACCGTCGGCGCGGGCGAGGAGCGCGGTCAGCGCCTCGAGCTCGGCGCGGCGGATCGCGAGGCACGCCATCCGGCGATCGCGGAGCTGCGGCGACTGCTCGCGACGCACCGCGGTCGCGGTGCAGACGTCGCGGTGCAGCGCGATCCAACCTGCCGCGTAGTCGTCGAGGCGCCGCTCGACGCCGCGCCACGCATCCTCGGCGTAGGGGCGGCCGGTCGCGGTGAACGCGGCGTGGATCGCGGCGCGCGGCGGGTCGCTCCAGATCGGCGCGAGCTGCGCCGCGCCACCGCCGCACGGATCCGCCGCGGCCGCGCCGCGATCGGCGCCGAGTCGCCACGCGCCGACGACGATCGCGCCGACCGCGATCGCGCCGAGCAGCCCGCGGCGCCAGCGCCGCCGCTCGCGAGTCAGATCGTCGAGCAGCGCGGTCATCGACGGGTAGCGCGCCGCGGGATCGGCGGCGAGGCCGCGCGCGAGGGCGCGGCGCACCGGGCCGGCGACGCCGCGCACCGTCGGCACCGGACCCGCGGCGATCGCGTCGCGCAGCGCACCGACGGTCCGGCCGCGGTACGGGCGCTCGCCGGTCAGCGCCTCGTACAGCGTCACGCAGAACCCGAACTGATCGGCGCGGGCGTCGGCGCCGCGGCCGGCGAGCTGCTCGGGCGCCATGTACGCGGGCGTGCCGACCAGCGCGCCCGTGCGGGTCAGCGCGTCGATCGGCGCGTCGGCGGCGGGGCCGTCGTCGGGATCGTGGTCGCGGCGGGCCAGCCCGAAGTCGGTGACGCGAGCGCGGCCGTCGTCGCCGACCAGGAGGTTGTCGGGCTTGATGTCGCGATGGACGAAGCCCGCGGCGTGGGCCGCCGCCAGCCCGCGTCCGGCTTGCACGAACACGTCGCGCAAGGTCGGCCAGGTCCGCGCGCGACCGCGCAGCCACTGCGTCAGCGTCACCCCGACCACCAGCTCCATCGCGACGAAGACCCGGCCGTGGTGCTCGCCGACCTCGTGGACCGCGACGACGTTGGGGTGGGCCAGGCGGGCCAGCGACTGCGCCTCGCGGATCAGCCGCGCGCGTCCCGGCGCGTCGTCGTGGGCGTCGAGCAACAGCTTGAGCGCGACCTGGCGATCGAGCCGTGGATCGTGGGCCGCGTGGACCGCGCCCATCGCCCCGGTGCCGATCCGCTCGCCGAGGACGAAGCGGCCGATCCGCGCGCCCGCGGTGAGCTCGATCGCGAGGTCGCCGTCATCGCGCGCGGTGGCCGCGCTGGCGTCGATCCAGTCGGGCGCCAGCGCCGACACCAGCCGCCGACAGGCGGCGCAGCCGTCGAGGTGATCGGTGACCGCCGCCGCCGCGGCCGGCGTGAGCCGCCGCGACAGGAAGTCATCGACCTCCTGCTCGCTCGGGCACGCGGCGATCATGACGGCGCGGTGATAGCATGCGGCCGTGGACGTCGCGGCGCTGCATCGGAGCGGGCGCGAGGCGTGGCCCGATGTCGAGGTCACCGCCGACGACTTCGCGGCGTACCTCGCGACCCGCAGCGCGGCGCCCGAGCGCGCGGTCGAGCTGTACCTCGCGTGCGCGTGCGCGCGCGGCGACGCCACCGCGATCCGCCGCTTCGACGATATCTATCTGCCCGCGGTCCGTACCGCGCTGGCGCGGTCCGCACCCGATCGCGCGCTCGCCGACGAGGCGCTCCAGGTCCTGCGCCACCGCCTGTTCGTCGCCGATGGCAAGCCGCGCGGCATCGCGGGCTACGCCGGGCACGGCGCGCTCGCGGGCTGGCTGCGCGTCGCGGCGACCCGGGTCGTGCTCACGCTGGCCCGCGCCCGCCGCCCCACCGCCGACGAGGACGAGCTGGCGCAGCTGCCCGCGCCCGCCGCCGATCCCGCCCTCGCGCTCCTGCGCGAGCGCCACGCGGGCGCGGTCAACGACGCGATCCGCACCGCCTTTGCCGAGCTCGAGCCGCGCGAGCGGACGCTCCTGCGCCAGCGCTTCGTCGACGATCTCGGCATCGACGGCCTCGCCCGCGTCCACGCCGTCCATCGCGCCACCGCCGCGCGCTGGATCAACCGCGCTCTCGCCACGATGGAGGCCCGGGCCCGCGCCCTGCTGATGGTGCGCCTCGACCTGTCGGCCGCGAGCGCCGACAGCCTGATCGCGATGCTCCGGAGCGATCTGCACCTGAGCCTCGCGGGCGCGTGACTACGGGTTGCGCGCCTTCGGCGTCGCCGCGCCGACCGCGCCGAGCGCGAAGTCGATCGCGCTGCTCCCCGAGTCGCGGCCGTCGAACGGCGCGCGGTAGATCGATCGGCCGTTGTCGAGCGCGGGCGCGGCGGTCCCGCCCTCGGCGAACGGGTGACCCGCGGTGACCACGCCGTAGCCGACCGCGTCGATCAGCGCGCCCGTGGTGATCGGTCCGCCGCGCAGCCCGACCGCGGCCGAGGTGCGCTGGAGCTGGCCGTTGGCGCCGCCCATCGCGAACACGCCCGTGGCCAGCGCCACCGTCGCCGCGGGCGCGCTCGCGCTGGCGTACATCCGCAGCTCGCCGGGCGCCATCGTGCCCGCGAGCGTCACCAGCGCCATGCTGTCGGTCGCGCCGACCGTCGTCGCCGCGCGGTAGACCAGCGTCCAGCCGGTGACGTCGATCGCCGCGGTGCAGCCGTTGTACAGCTCGATCCACTCGTCGGCCGAGGTGGCGCCGCCGGCCTGGAGCTCGTTGATCGTCACGTGACAGGCGGTCGCCGTCACCGTCGCGGCGACGGTGCCCGCGGTCGTCCCCACCGTCGCCGTGATCGTCGCCGCGCCGCTGGTGGCCTGACCGTCGACGCGCCCCGCCGCGACGGTGGCGACCGCCGGATTCGACGAGGTCCAGGACGCGGTCGCGGTGACGTCGACGGTGCTGCCGTCGGGGTACGTCCCGATCGCGCGCAGCTGGACCCGCTGGCCGCGATCGATCGCGATCGGCGCGGGCGCCACCGCGATCGTCGTCAGCGACGGCGGCGGCGGCGGCGGCGGGCTGCCGCGCAGTGACCCCGACCAGCAGTACGGCCCGAGCGTCACCGCGTAGTCGTCGGCCGCGTCCCAGAACTCGTCGCCGCAGTCGGTGTTGCCCGACAGCACGCTGCCGCCGTAGGCGTCGAGGCAGCGATCGTGATCGAGGCAGTCCCACATATAGTCGTTGTCGAGCCAGTTGCAGCCCGCGCCGCACCGCCCGGCGCAGCTGCTGCCGCCGTAGCTGGTCGACTGCCACACGCACGTCCCCGCGGCGCCCGGATCGTAGACCGCATAGGTGCTGCCGCTGGTGCCCGGCAAGCAGGTCGTGCCGTCGTCGCCGCAGCCAGCGACCAGGCTCGCGGCCGGTCGCGCCGCCAGATCGACCTCGTGGCGATCGAGGGTGAGCCCGATCGGCGCCTCGGCCAGCCGATCGATCTCGCCGATCAGCAGCGCGCCATGGAGGCTGCCCATCAGCTCGGGGTGGGTCGCCGCCAGCGCGTCGCGCAGCGCGAGCAGCGCCGCCCGCTCGGGCTCGTACAGCGATCGGGTGTGGCCGTCCTCGACGAACCGCTGCGCTGCCAGATCGAGCGTCGCGTCGAACGGGACGTCGCCGAGGTCGAGGTGGAGCTCGACCCGCTGCGGATCGATCGTCCGGCTGCGGAACCCGATCGCCAGGCCGTCATGGGTGAAGCTGCCGCTGACCGCGGTGTCGTCGACCGCGACCGCGAGCGTCGTCGGCTCCTGCGCGTCGTCGACACACGCGCTCAGCGCCAGGACCAGGGCCACGATGGGCCCGAGAGCTCGAATCGAATGGAGTCGGTGCATACCCATGGGCGCGCCACCGCGCCCGATGTCGCACACGATCTTGCAACCCCGCGACGATCAGTGCGCGGCGGCCGGATCGATGGCGACGTCGGCGACCCGCCAGTCGACGATGATCGAGGGCTCGCGCAGGAAGTCGTCGGGGTTGGCGACGACGAGCGCGATGCGCAGGACCTCGTCCATGTGCTTCACCGGCACCACGGTGAGCTGGGCCAGCACCGACTCGGGGACGTCCTTCAGGTCCTTGGTGTTGTCGTCGGGATAGAGCACGGTCGTCACACCGGCGCGGTGGGCGGCGAGGATCTTCTCCTTGAGCCCGCCGATCGGCAGCACCCGGCCGCGCAGCGTGACCTCGCCGGTCATCGCGATGTTCTGCCGCACCGGCACTCGCATCAGCGCCGACGCCATCGCGGTCGCCATCACGATGCCGGCGCTGGGGCCGTCCTTCGGGATCGCGCCTTCGGGGAAGTGGACGTGGATGTCGACCTTGTTCTGGAAGTCGCGGGCGAGCCCGAAGCTGTCGGCCCGCGATCGCAGGTAGCTGATCGCGGCCTGCGCGCTCTCCTGCATCACGTCGCCGAGCTTGCCGGTCAGCGTGACCTTGCCCTTGCCGGGCACGACCGTGACCTCGGCCGGCAACAGATCGCCGCCGAACATCGTCACCGCCAGGCCGTTGGCGAGGCCGATCTCGTCGGCGCCCTCGCGGCGGGTCT
>JAYTAJ010000117.1:0-4908 GCA_043737575.1 Myxococcales bacterium
CGCGCCCGGCCCGGGCGCAGCCGAACCCGACCCCGGAGCCGAGCCCGCCGCTGGTGGCGCCGCCGACGGTGTGGACCGAGTGGGAGGTCACCGGCACGCTGATCGATCCGCCGTCGGTCTTGCGGGCGATGCTCGAGCCCGATCTGCGCACGCGGCGGGCGCTGACCGACAGCGCCCGCGAGCAGCTCGACGAGGTCTGCGAGCGCCTCGGCTACCAGCTGGTCGAGCTGCGCACCACCCGCCTGCCCGCGGGTGGCATCAAGGCGACGCTCGAGGTCGTCCCGATCCCGGTCGTGCGCTTCGTCGACGTCGCGATCCGGCAGAGCGTCACCGACGTCTACCTCGACGACGAGGTCCGGCGCCGCCTGCGGCTGCGCCCGGGCGTCGCGATGCCGCGGACCCCGGCGGCGCGCCAGCAGCAGCTCGACGAGGAGGCCGAGCGGGTGCAGATCTACCTGCGCGACGAGGGCTACTTCGAGGCCGCGGTGACGATCGGCGTGTCGAAGATCGGCCGCTACGGCGCCAAGGTCACGCTCACCGCGAAGCTCGGCCCGAGCTACCACCTCGGCAAGGTCGAGATCGTCAACGCCACCCAGCGCGGCGGCGAGCTGTCGGTGCCACGCGCCGAGATCGCGCGGGCGTTCCAGCACCGCGAGCTGTGCGGGCCGTGGACCGCGCTCCGCGAGCTCGAGATCCGCTGCCCGCGCCGCTTCACCCGGGCCCAGCACCAGGCCGATCTCGACGACATCACCCGCCGCTTCCAGCGCCGCGGCTTCCCCGCCGCGCGGGTGTCGAGCGACTTCGATCCGCTGGCGTCGTTCGACCGCAAGCAGCGCACGGTCGATCTGACGATCCGCATCGACGAGCGCCGCAAGCTCGACGTGGTCTTCGAAGGCAACGACAAGGACGACGTGTCCGACGCGGCGCTGAGCGAGATCCTCACCTTCTCGGCCGCGACGTCGGTCGACGACTTCGAGATCGCGGCGTCGGCCCGCGCCATCGAACGGTTCTTCCAGGCTCGCGGCGCGTTCGACGTGATGGTCAGCTACGACCGCGTCCGCTTCCGCGCCTTCGATCGCGTGATCTACCGGATCGAGCCCGGGGCGTCGCGCGAGGTCCGCCGGGTCGCGATCGCGTGCCGCGGCCCCGACGGCGAACGGCCGTGCAGCCTGACCCGCAGCGAGCTGATGGGCGCGATCGGCACCCGCGAGGAGGGCTCGTTCCTCCAGCTCGGCGGCGACGTCGCGCCGACCACCGAGCAGCTCGCGTACGACGTCGCGGCCCTCGGGCGCCTGTACCGCGCCAGCGGCTTCCTCCAGGCCAAGGCCCGGGTCGAGATCGCGCCGACCCCGGCCGGCTGGGGCGCCGCTGCGGTCGCGCTCGCCGAGGTCGCGGTCGACCGCGCGCCGAACGATCTGCACGTGCGGTTCCGCATCGACGAGGGGCCGCGCACGCTGATCACCCAGATCCAGGTCGTGTTCGAGGGCGTCGCGATCGGCGGCACCGCCGCGACCGAGGAGCAGGTGCGGGCGCGGTTCGGCGTGAAGGCCGGCGACCCCTACGTGCCGGCGCGGCTCACCAAGGCCGCCGACGGCCTCGCCGACTGGTACTGGAACCTCGGCCGGCCGCGCGCGAAGATCACGCTGCCCGAGCCGGTGCTGTCGGCCGACGGTCAGGCCGCGATCATCACCGTCAACGTCGAGGAGCGCCAGGAGCTGCGCATCGGCGAGGTCGTGGTGCGCGGCAACTTCCGCACCCGCGACTGGGTGATCCACGAGGAGCTCGGCTTCACCCGCGGCCGACTGCTGACCGGCGATCTGTACCGCGGCGGCCCCGGTCGGCTGCGCGCCACCAACCTGTTCTCGTCGGTGGCGATCGGCCTGGTCGACTTCGAGGAGACCCGCGAGGGCACCGTCAACGTCGTGGTCCGCGTCGAGGAGCGCCGCGACGTGTTCGCGTACTTCGAGGTCGAGGGTGGCGGCTCGCTCGAGAACGGCGTGTTCGCGCGCCTCAAGCCGACCTTGCCCAACCTCGGCGGGGTCGGCATCCGCATCGACAGCAACCTCACCCTCGGCACCCAGTACCGCGCCGCCGAAGCGACCTTGCGCCTGCCGCGCTGGCTGATCGGGCGGGCGCCGCTACCGATCGCGTTCGATGTCGAGGCCGCGGCGTACGTCCGCAGCCAGACCACCGAGCGGTTCGGCGATCTGCTCACCTACGGCGGCACCCTCACCGGATCGCGATCGTGGCGGCGCGAGAACACCGAGCGCCACCGGGCCCGGCTGATCGCCCTGGCGCTGCAGCTCGACGTCCGCCTGCGATCGCGCGAGGAGGAGCTGGTGCGGCCGGCCGGTCCCGCCGGCGATCTCACGACCAACCCGATCCGCACCCGCACCGGGACGCTCGGGGTCACGCTGACCTGGGACCAGCGCCGCGATCCGCGCGGCAACCTCGACCCGCTGGCGCCCGAGAACGGCTTCCGCGCCGAGGTCGGCGCCGCGATCGCGAGCCCGGTCTTCCTCGGGCAGGACACCTTCGCCAAGCTGTCGGCGGTCGGTCAGGGCTTCTACACCCAGGGCCGCATCCAGCTCCGCGTCGACAGCCGCTACGATCACGGCATCCCGCTCGGCGGCGCCGTGCTGTTGCCCGAGGTCGAGCGCTTCTTCGCGGGCGGCGACGAGAGCGTCCGCGGCTACGAGGAGGATCGCCTCGCCACCGAGCTCATCGTCGAGCCGGTGCCCCCGCTCGGCGAGACCACCCAGATCCGGGTCCTGCCCGCCGGAGGCAACATCCGCGCCCTCGGCACCGTCGACGCCCAGATCACGCTGTGGCGCGCCTTCGGCTTCCCGATCGCGTCGGCCGTGTTCGCCGACGCCGGTCTCGTCACCAACACCCTCACCGCGGTCGGCCTCGACGACATCCGGCCGTCGACCGGCATGGCGGCGCGCCTGCTCCTGCCCATCGGCGCCTTCTCGGTCGAGTACGCCGTGCCCCTCGCGCCCCGCCTCGGCGACGATCCGCGCGGCCGCTTCCACTTCGCGGTCGCCCTCAGGTACTGACGCGACCGTGTATGCTCGCGTGGCCCGCGGGCGATCATGGATTGGATCGACGTTCAGCACCGCATCCAGCGTGGCGAGGACGAGCACACCGAGCTCGGTCGATTCCGCGCGTCGAACGAGAAGGAGTGGGCCGACGCGGCGTGCGCCTTCGCCAACACCGACGGCGGCCTGATCGTTCTCGGCGTCACCGATGACGGCACGATCGACGGCGTCCCCGACGATCCCGACAAGGTCCAAGAGCAGCTCAGCAACAAGCTGCAGAACAGCCTCAGCACCCCGCTGCGCGCGCGACTCGGCCGCCACCAGGACGTCGCCGGGTGGGTCCACTGGATCGAGGTCCCGCGCGATCGCGGTCCCGAGCCGCTGCGCTACAAGGGCCGCGTGCTGGTCCGCCGCGGTCGCACCAACGTCGATCCCAGCCCGTCCGAGCTCCAAGAGCTCTACAATGCCTTCGGCCTGATCCTCACCGAGGAGCGTCTGATCGCGGGCAGCGGTGCGGTCGACATCGAGTTCGAGGCCTATCGCCGCTACATGGCGCGCCGCGGGATCGATCTCGACGACGCCGAGGCGCTCGACTGGGACGACGAGCTGCGTCGTGCCGAGATCCTGGAGCCCAACCTCGACGGTCGGCTCGAGGCCAGCCTCTACGGCTTGCTTTGCTTCGGACGCGAGCCTCAGCGCCACGCGCCGATGCGATCGTTCTTCGTGCAACTCGCGGCGTACGCAGGCCTCGATCGCGGCGACGAGGTGCTATCGGTGAGCGAGGCCCGAGGGCGGATCGACGAGCAGGTCACGCGGGCCGAGGAGTGGATGCGCGGGCTCGGTCGCCAGGAGCGCTACGAGACCTCCCACCGCGAGGACCTGTGGATCGTGCCGCAGCGCGCGTTTCGTGAGGCGATCGTCAACGCGGTCGCCCACCGCGACTACAGCGTCCTCGGCAGCAAGGTCATGGTCGACGTGTTCGACGACCGCGTCGAGATCACCAGCCCGGGTGGTTTGCCGAACCACAAACGCCCCGCTTCGGTGGAGAGCGGCGGGCCCCCCCGCTCACGCAACGAGGCGATCGCGAACTTCCTGCTGGTCCATCGCCTGATGGAGCAGCGCGGCACCGGCTTCCCCCGCATCCGCAAGGCGATGCGAGCCTTCAACCGCACCGAGCCCGTGCTCACGGTCCATGATCTCGAGCGCTGGGTCCGCGTCACGCTGTGGCGGCGCGGCAGTGAGACGCCATCGGGAGGCGCGCCGGGTTGACAGTTGGGGGTGCGTTCCCAATACTGCGCCGCCACCAACAGGAGCCTGCCATGGGTCGTCGAGATAGCCGCCGTTCGCCGAAGATGCGTCGCCGCAAGAGCCAGAATGCGCTGAAGGCGCGCATCAAGCGCAAGGTCACCGCCGCCAAGGCTGCGGCCAAGAAGCCTGCGCCCGCCGCCAAGAAATCCAAGTAGTGACGGCGGCTGTGGCCGCGTTCTTCTCGCCCGAGGCCTCGCGCTGCGTGATGACGCAGATCGTGATGCCGACGCACACCAACGGGCCGTCGGGCGTGATGTTCGGCGGCGTGATGATGCAGTGGATCGACGTCTGCGCCGGCGTCGCGGCGATGCGCCACGCGGGCGGCCGCGTGCTGACCGCGTCGATCGATCGCCTCGACTTCATGCACGCGGTCCAGTGTGGCGCGGTGGTCGTGCTGCAGGCCCAGGTCAACTTCGCCGGCCGCACCTCGATGGAGGTCGGCTGCCGGGTCGAGACCGAGGACATGACCACGCGGTCGCGGCGCTACACCACCAAGGCGTACCTGACCTTCGTCGCGGTCGACGAGGCGGGCGCGCCGCGCGCGGTGCCGCCGCTGGTG
>JAYTAJ010000118.1:0-2103 GCA_043737575.1 Myxococcales bacterium
TCGCCGACGGTGCCGACCAGCTTGCAGGTCGTCAGCGTGACCGCACCCGTCACCGGCAGGGTCGCCGTCCCGATCCGCGACTCGATGCGATCGGCCGCCCCGAGCAGGATCATCGGCGACAGCGCGGTGTAGCGGGCCGGGAACGCGAGCTGCCAGTGATTGGCGCCGACCGTGCGCACCGTGGCATTCGAGAACACCACGTGCGCGACGGTGGTATTGACCAGCTCGAGGTCGAGGCGAAACGCGAACTGGTCGAAGATCAGATTGGCGGGGAACCACATCTCGAGATAGCGGCCGGCCCACAGATCCGAGAACCACAGGTCCCAGGTCAGGCGCGGCGACGTCAGGTCCCAGCCGATGGGCTGCGACGACGGCGCCTGCGGTTGCCCGAGTCCGTACGTCAGGATCAGCGTGTGGACCGAGCCCGCCGCCAGCGTCCGGTTCAGCACCCGGAGCTGGGCATCGGCGCCGCCCCCGAAATCGTGGTGCGCCAGATCGGTCGTCGCCACCACCGCGCCATCGAGCATCGCGGTCGCGATGGTCTGGCGCAGATCGAAGATCGGACAGCCCGCGGTCGGCCCGACCTCGAACTGCACGGTCGCGGTGACCTGGGCCTGGCGGGTCGCGAGATCGAACCGGACCGTCGCCGCCAGCTCCTGGATGTCGATCGGCACCGCGGTCAGCCCGTCGACGACCTTGGCCGGCGGGGCGAGCTGAAAGTTCGTCGCCATGGCGCGGTTACTTCACCCGGATCTGGATCGTGATGCCGCCGACGATGTCGCCGCCGCGGTTGCGCTGGACGACGTGCAGCTCGATCGTCTCGCCGGGCCGCGCGTTGGCCGGCGCGGTGACCCGGACGCCGAGCTTGAGCCGGGCCCGCGGCGCCAGGCGGAACGGCAGGCCGACGTGGCGGCCGGCGTGGAACGCGATCTTCGGTCGGTCGCCGCTGTCGTCGTACGCCGCGTCGTAGCTCGGCGCGATCGCCGCGGGATCGAGCGCCGCCCCGGGCGTGGCGTCGAGGTGCAGCCGCGACTCGCGCGCCAGATCGAGCCGGATCGCGCCGAGGCCGGCGCGGCGCAGCTCGACGCGGCTGGGCTCGAGGAACGCCACCGTCGACGTCGGCCGCGCCACCTCGATCGGCGCGCGGACCCGCTCGATCGACGTGTACAGGTTCTTCAGCTCGCGGGCATTGGCGTGCACCAGCTCGACGTTCAGCTCCGACCACCGCGGCGGCCGCACGATCTCGAGCCGGAACTGCTCGGGGATGAGCTTCAGGCTGTGGCCGAGCTGGAACTGCACGATCGCGCTGTCGCCCGGCACCAGGTTGACGATCGTCAGGTTGCGCTGCGCCAGGTTGTTGTGCTCCCAGACGTGGGCGCCGGTCGCCGCGATGTCGACCGGCGTGTACACCGACGCCAGCAAGCAACCGTGGGTCCCGGCCGCGGGGATCATCGACGCCGGCCACTTGGCCTTCACGATCGTCGACATGCCCGGCGCGAGGTTGAAGCCGCACGCGCCGCTCAGGCACGGCACGAAGTCGGCCGGGTACACGAACTGGGTGCCGGCCCAGGTCTTCATGTTGAACGTCACGACGAACGCGCGGGCGTTGGTCGTGCCGCGGTTCCACACCCGCGCGTAGAACCAGTTGTCTTGACCGTACTCGGGCGGTTGCGGCGTGGTGCCGTTGTCGTCGGCGTTGCGGACCCAGACATCGGGCGAGTTCCAGAACGCGCCGGCGACCGGATCGACGCCGAGGTCGGTCGAGGTGTCGCGGATGTGCAGGTTCGCCTGGGGGCTGCACGGCAGGAGGCCGCGATCGTGGAAGCTGTCGAGCATCGCCATCAGGTGGACGCCGCGCTGATCGTCGAGCTCGGCGTGGGTCTCCATCAGGGCCTCGGCGCCGTCGGGCATCGACGCGTTGGCGGCCAGGGCGTGGTGGCTGAGGATCAGCGCGCGCAAGAGCGTGTCGCGCGCGGCGCGGCGGGTCGCGAGCGTCGCCGAGTCGCCGCCGATGTCGCGGTAGATGTTCCACAGCGCCGCCGACCAGATCTCGCCATCGGCGTGCTCCTGGAACGCCCAGTCGCCGGGATAGACCTTGCTGCC
>JAYTAJ010000119.1:0-4902 GCA_043737575.1 Myxococcales bacterium
TGGCCGCCGTCGGCGGCCTGGACGATCTCGAAACGTCGGCCGTCGGGCAAGAGCAGCACGCCCGTCACCCCCGATGGCCGCACGCTGAAGCGCGCGTACGACGACTGCCGGTCATGAGGATCGGCGGCGGCGACGGTGCCAGTCCAGGTCACCAGGCCGGGGCCCTGGCTGACGAACCGCGCGCGCTCGAGCTCGACCTCGCCGCCGTCGGGCAGCACGAAGTGCAGCCGCTCGGGCGACACCACGATCGCCAAGGGATCGAGCCGCAGATCGTGACGCTCGACCTCGCCCATGATCGTCGCCTGTGCTGGCACCGCCGCCGGGCGCAAGATCCGATCGACCGGCCGCGCGCTGGCCGCGCCGATCGGGATCGCGAGCGCAAACATCACCACCCAAGTCGCATCGACTCGTCGCATGGCATCCCTCCGTGAATGTTGTGTCGAACGCGCGGCCGGGGCCGCTGGACTCACCGTCCCACGACGGCGCGGCCGATCGAGGCGTCGAGCGTTGTCACCTGCTCGCCGCGCCACGGCGCACGCTGCCGCGCGACACGCGCGCTTGTCACACCCGTCGCAGCGAGCGTCAGGCGGAGCGGAGCTCGAGGAACATCGTCAGTTGCAGCCCTGGTTCCGGGCCTGAACGCGGAAGTTGAAGTCCCAGGTATGGACGCCCCACTCCGCCCACGGCAGCAGATCTCCGGTCGTGACCTCGCCGCCGTAGCCGACGCCCGCGGTGAATCCTTGGGCCTGGTCGGCGATCGCGCCCGTGTTCACCGGGTTGGTGAGCGCCGCCGGCATCCACGCGGTGAAGATGTGCTGCTGGCCCGCGGCCAGGGTGGTCGTCGGCACGTCCCAGTACACCCAGCCTCCGGTGAAGCCGGTCGGCACGACGGTGGTGTAGCGGGTCACGATCGCGCCGTTGCTGTTGCGGCGATCGAGCTCGAGCGTGACCGGCACCGTGGTCGGCTGGCCGTTCACGGCGGAGGTGAACCCGCTCTGGTACCGAAACCCGAACCGATCCATCGCCACCGTGGTCGGCGGGGTCACGCTCTGTCCGGCGCCGACCGAGCGGGACAGGCCGGGCCGCGAGTCGCCGCCAAACCAGCCGCTCGCGCTCTCGACCGTGAACCCGATCTGATCGAGGAACGCTGGCGCGCAGGTGGCGCCGCTCTGACAGAAGTCGGGGTTGCACGCCCAGGGACACGCCGCGGGCGTCGACCAGCCCCCGGCGGTGGTGTACGTCGTCGTCACCGGCGCGGTCGACGTGGTGGTCGCGTTGGGAGGAGCCTCGTCACGGCACGCCTCGCTGCGCTGGTTGATGTAGCCCGCGGTGATCGTCAGGTTCGCCGAGACGTTCGTGATCGACACCACCGCCGCCGGCTGCGCGACTGCGCCGGTCCAGCCGGCGAAGAACCAGTCGGGCACGCTCGGCGCGGTGGCCGAGACCGACCCGCCGGCCGGGACGCGGCACGACGACAGATCGCAGGTCGCGCCCGGCGTCGGCGACGACGGCGTGACCACGGTGCCACCCGGGCCGCCGACGACCACCACCTGGACGACGTAGGTGCCGTCGCCGCTATCGGCGCCGACCGCGTCGACGATGGGCGCCGAGACCTTGCCGCACGCGAACGTCGCGAGGACCAGCGGGACAGCCATGAGACGCGTGAAGGAGGTCGTGGACATGAGGGGACTCGGCTTTCTTGGCGGACCGTTCCGCGGATCGCGTCAGGTGTAGCGGAACTCGAGCAACGGCTGCACGCGGTGCAGGCCGTTGTGAACGTCGTAGTTGAAAGGCTGGTAGTCGATGCGCCACGGCGTCGCGTGGGGCGGCGCGCCGGGCCCGTGCTGGATCGTCAGCGCCATCGGCGTGACGCTGCGATAGGCGGCGTCGCGCGGCAGATCGCAGTTGTCGTGGCCGCCGGCCGAGAACAGGTTGAGCAGGAGCCGGTCGCCGAGATCGTAGACGGTGTCGAAGCCGCGCTCGATCTGCTCGTGGCCGCGCACCATCGTGTGCAGCCCGGTCCGCTCCATGAACCCGCGGAACTGCTGCCGCCCGAAGCTGAAGCGCGCGTTCTGGCGCTGCAGCTCGACCGGGACGACGTCGGTCTCGCTGGGATCGCCCCACATCATCTGGAATCGCAGCTCGAGATCGTTGAGGCTCGACAGATCGCGGTAGCGCGCGGCGAAGCTGTCATCGCGCGGGATGCCGCCGTGGACGAACAGCGTGCGCTCGCAGACGAACGACGTCGGCATGTTCTCGAACAGCACGCGGTACGCCTCGAGCATCTCGGGCGGCACGTGGGGCGTGATCGACGCCAGCGCCTCGGCCGGATGGACGCCGCTCGTGGTGCGGCCGTCGACGGTGAGGAAGTACTCGTGGTTGCCGCGCAGGACGACGACGTGATCGGGCATCGTGACGAACAGCTGCAGCACGGCGCGCATCACGCCGTCGAAGCTGAACCGGCCGCGATCGATGTAGTCGCCGAGCAGCACCAGCTTGACGTCGGGGTACGTGACCGGATCCCACTGGTGGGCCCAGGCGCGGTTGATGAAGTCCGACTGCATGAGCGCGGCCTTCAGGCAGCCGTAACAGCCGTGGAGATCGCCGAGCACCACCAGCTCGACCGGGCGATCGGGGCGCATGACGTGGACGAAGCCGTCGAGGAACCGGCTGCCGAGCGGGAGCTGGCCGACGTCGGTGACGCCGGCGAGACGGCCGTTGCCCTGCGCCCGCATCCGGTTCCATGCGTTCAGCGCCTGCTCGACCAGACGCCAGTCGAGCGCGACCTGGGCCTGCAGCTCCTGCGGGTGCGGCGAGTAGGTCTGCTCGAGCGGATCGAGCAGCGGATGGCCGAGGGCCTTGAGCGGGTTGTGCCAGGTCGGCCCGACCACCATCGGCCGCGCCACGTCGGCGGACGGCGGCGGGATGGTCGGCGCGGTCGGCACGCTGAAGTAGCCGCGGAGCTCGTCGTAGATCAGCTGCTCGGCCGGGGTGATCACGCGATCGGCGTGCATGATCGACTGGATCAGCTCGAGCGCGAGCGCCTGCTCGGTGTGGGACATCGCGCGGAAGGTCGCGACCGCGCGGCCCTTGAGGCGGGTCGCGACGTAGCTGCCGTCGGTGGTCGCCATGACCTCGGCGCCGAGCTTGGCGATCTCGCCGTCGAGACGGGTGAACAGCGCGAGGAACTCGGCCTGGTAGACCTCGCGCAGGCGGGCGCGGTCGGCGGCGTTGGCGCCGCTCGACTGCTCGGCGACGCGGATCACCGAGTCGAGGTACTGGTGGACGAACGAGCGCTCGCGGCTGTGAAACTGGCCGTCGATGTAGGCGACGGTCAGCATCAGATCGACGATCGCCGCGATGCGTGCCGATGCGCCGGGGACCTCCATCGGACCATGTGACCGACTCGGGTGGGCTGGTGCAAGCGCTTCCGCGTCCGATCGCATCACTGCAACAGCGAGCTCACCAGTTCGTGCGGCGGCGGCGCGGCGCTCGCCGCGGTGATGGGGTCATCGTCCTCGAGCACGACCGCGATCAGCTCGCAGTAGTCGGCGAGCGGACCGTCGGCCGACGCGCGCAGGCCCTCGGCCAGGCCTCGGTAGATCTCGGCGCGCAACGCCGACGGCGCGCCGATCGGGCTGTCGAGCGCGGCGGCCGCGACTCGCGCCGCGTCGATCGGCCGATCGAGCACGAGGAACGCTGAGACCAGGCGCTCGGCCGCGATCAGGAACTCGGGAGAACCGGGCGCCGCGATCGCGAGCGCCTCGGCGAGCCAGGTCACCGCGGCCGCGTGCTGGTGGTCGGCGGCGAGGTGCTCGGCGCCGTACAGCCGCAGCCAGATCCGCGGCGCTGGCTCGGCGACCTCGTCGAGCCACGGCAGCATCCACCGCGCCATCAGCACGCCGCGATCGCCGTCGCCCTGGCGCAACGCCCGCACCGCGCGCGCGACGTACACCGCGAGGAAGCCGCGCGGATCCGGCGCGCGCTGGAACGCTCGCTCGGCCGCGACGCTGGCGTTGGCGCCGGCCTGGGCGTCGCCGGCGTCGTAGGCGATCTCGGCGGCGAGTAGCGCGATCGATCCGAACAGCCGCCACGGCTCGACGCCGACCAGCACCGCGTAGGCGTCGTCGAGGTACGCCAGCGCCTGGCCCGGATCGTCGTCGGCGCGCAGGGTCGCGGCGCGGTACAGCGCCCAGCCGGCGCCCTCGCGCTCGCCCTCGGCGGCGAGCACCGCGGCGCGCCGCACCAGCTCCGCGCTCGCGAGCGGCTCGGTCACGATCGCCGCATCGTCCGCAGGAAGGTCTCCTCGCGCATCGCCAGGTAGTCCTCGCTGGTGCGGACCTGCGCGGGCCCGAGCACGTCGCGGAACCGCGCCAGCGACGCGCGCCAGCGCTCGGCGGCGAGCGGCGGCAACAGGCGCGGCGCCAGGCGCGCGGCGTACGCGATCGTGGCGTAGGCCTCGCCCTTCTGCTCGCCGCGGACCTGGAGCCCGGCGATGTTGAGCAGCGCCGCCTCGAGGGCGGGCGGGTTGTCGCGCAGCTTGCGGAACGCGGCGTGGACGTGCCGCGGGATCGTGCCGAGCATCGCCTGATCCTCGGCGATGCCCTCGCACAGCGCGTCCTTTGCTTCCTGGGCTCGCGACGCGAACAGCGGGCCCATGATCATCTGGCGCTGATCGAGCTTCGTCATCAGCGCCTGCAGCGCGACCATCTGCTGGCTGGTCGGCGCGCCCGCGGCCCCGAGCAGCGCGTCGAGCGCGGTGGCGTGACGCGCGACCGCATCCTGATCGCGAGCGCGGCCCGCGGCCTCGAGGCTCCACATCAACGCGTGGGCGCGATCCTCGAGCCCGGTCGCGGCGCGGGCCCGCGCGAGGTGGCGCTCGGCGCCAGCGTGATCGCCGCG
>JAYTAJ010000120.1:0-4893 GCA_043737575.1 Myxococcales bacterium
GAGCGCCGCGTCCTCGGCTACCGCCTGGTGCTGACCTGCGAGCGCGGCTTGATCGAGATCGACGTCAGCCACCTGCCGGATCTGGTCATCGAGACCGCGCGGGTGCCGATGAAGTCGGGCTTCGGTGTGGTCGGTCGCATCGACGGCGGCGCCTTCGCGGTCACCGCGGGCACGGTCGAGCCGTGGGGCCTGTCCGACGTCAGCCCGGCGATGCTGGTCGGCTCGCCGAACGAGACGATCCTGGATCTGCCGCGCACGCTGCGCGCCTTTCCGGATGAATGACGGCCGGACGAATGACGGCCGGATGAATGATCAGCCGCCCGCGACGATCGCGGCCCAGCACATGCCGAAGCCGGCCGCGAGCACCGCGGTGATCGGCCACAAGCCGACGACCGCGACGACGAAGCCCTTCGAACCCTCGCCCAGCGCGTCGTAGGCCGCCGCCGCCCGATCGCGCAGCGGCACCGACGGCGGCGCGACCTCGACTCCCCGCTGCTTGACGATGCGCGCGACCGGCACGTTGGGGCTCATCTCCCCAGTATGCGCGCCGCCCCGCCGCCCGCCACGCAAAACCTCCGCGCCAAGGATCTGCCGCACACGGCATCCGCCCCCCGCTCGAGGATCTGCCGCACACGGCATCCGCCCCCCGCTCTCCCGCGCCGCTCGAGGATCTGGCGCACGCGGCATCCGCGCCCCGTGACCCCGTCCGAGCGGGCATCGATCCCCTCGATCGACGCACCGGGTGCCGGAAAAAGCGCTACGGATTGAAGTTGGCGGTCACGTTGCGCGCGACGGTCATGTCGACGACGCACACCGGGTTGGTGTTGCACGCGCCGATGCCCGAGCCGGTCCAGTTGACGAACACGCCGGCACCGTCGGGCGCCGCGGTCAGCGTCACGTCGGTGTTGTAGTCGTAGCTGACGTTGCAGTCGATACCCGGGCAGTCGAGGCCGCCGGTGTCCGAGGTCACGTCGCCCGCGCCGTTCACCGTCACGACCAGCGCGAAGGTGTTGATCCCGAACGTCGCGGTGACGTTGCGCACCGCCGTCATCGCCACCGTGCAGGTGCCGGTGCCGGGGCAACCGGTCACGCCGCTCCAGCCGGTGAAGGTCTGGCCGGTGCCCGGGGCCGCGGTGAGCACCACCGACTGGCCGAAGTTGTACAGCTGGTCGCAGTCGCCGCCGCAGTTGATGCCCGCGACGTCCGACGTGACCGTGCCCGTGCCGAGGCCGGCCGGGAGGATCGTGAGCAAGAACGTGTCGAGCGCGAAGTTCGCGGTCACCGTCTTCACCGCGTCCATCGTCACCACGCAGGTCGCCGACGCGGTGCAGCTGCCGGCGCCGGCGCCGGTCCAGCTGGTGAAGCTGTTGTTGGCGCCCGGGGTCGCGGTCAGCGCCACCAGCGTGCCGTGATCGAACGACGCGCCGCAGGTGGCGCCGCAGTTGATGCCCGTCGGCACCGAGGTCACGGTGCCCAGCGTCGCGCCGGTCCCGCCCTTGGTCACGGTCAGCGCCCGCGTCACCAGCGCGAAGTTGGCGATCGCGGTGTGGGCCTGGTTCATCGTCAGCGCGCAGGTGGCGCCGGTGCAGGCGCCCGACCACGCCACGAACTGCGAGTTGGCGCCCGCCGTCGCGGTCAGCGCGACCGCCGCGCCGGAGTTGACGTTGGCGGAGCAGGTCGCGCCGCAGTTGATCGCGCCGGCCGGCATCGTCGACGTCACGGTGCCGATGCCGGCGCCGCTCTTCAGCACGGTCAGCGGGAACGTGACCTGGGTGAACGTCGCCGACACCGAGGTCGCGGCGGCGATCGTCACGTTGCACAGCGGGTTGGTGCCAAACGCCAGGCACGCGCCGCCCCAGCCGGTGAACGCGAAGTTCGCGCTCGGCGACGCGACCAGCGCGACCACGGTGCCGTGGTTGAAGGTCTCGGTGCAGTCACCGACGCAGCCGATGCCGAACGGCACCGAGTTGATCGTGCCGCTGCCGGTCACCGCCGCGGTCAGCACGAACTGCTGCAGCGTGAACGTCGCGGTGATGGTCTTCGCCGCGTCCATCGTCACCAGGCAGGTGTTGCCGCTGCAACCGCCCTGCGACCACGTCGTCGTCGAGCCGAGGGTCGGCGCCGCGGTGAGCAGGACCGGCGTGTTGTGGATGTAGGGCTCGACGCAGTCGACGCCGCAGGCGATGCCGGCGACGTCCGAGCTGACCGTGCCGGTGCCGTTGCCGGCCTTCACCACCGTCAGCACGTGGGTGTCGAACGTGAAGGTCGCGGTGACCGTCGACGCCGCGGAGATCGTGACGACGCAGGTCGGCGAGCTGGTGCAGCCGGCCGCGCCCGACCAGCCCGCGAACACCGAGGTGCCGGCGGTCGGCACCGCGAGCAGCTGCACGGTCGCGCCGTGATCGTAGGCCTGGCTGCAATCGCCCAGGCAGTTGATGCCGCTCGGCGTCGAGGTCACGGCGCCGGTGCCGGTGCCCGTGAGCGCCGCGGTCAGCGTGAACTGACGGATCGCGAAGGTCGCGATCACGGTGCTCGCCGCGGTCACGGTCACCGAGCACGTCGTCGCGGTGTTGCAGCCGGCCGCGCCGGTCCAGCCCGTGAACGTCGAGTCGGCGCTGACCGGGGTCGCGGTCAGGACCACGACCTGACCCGCGTTGTAGCCCTGGGTGCAGTCGGTGCCGCAGGTGATGCCCGCGACGTCGGAGCTGACGCTGCCGTTGCCAGTCCCGGCGCGCACGACGGTGAGCTGGTGGATGTTGAGCGTGAACGCCGCGGTCACGGTCTGCGCGGTCGTCATCGGCACCGCGCACGCGCCGGTGCCGGTGCAGCCGCCGCCCGACCAGCCCGTGAACGTGTTGTTCGCGGTCGGCGTCGCGGTCAGCGTGACGATCGACGTCGCGCCGTAGGGCTCGGTGCAGTCGACGCCGCAGTTGATGCCGGTCGGCACCGAGGTGACGGTGCCGGTGCCGTTGCCGCCGTTGGTCGCGACGGTCAGCGTGTGGATGTTCAGCGTGAACGTCGCGGTGACCGAACGCGCGCCGGTCATGGTCGTCATGCACGTGCCGGTCGCGTTGGTACACGCGCCGGTCCAGCCGCCGAAGGTGTTGTTGGCGTCGGGCGTCGCGGTCAGCGTGACGGGCGTGTTGTTGGTGTAGCTCTCGTCGCAGTCGACGCCGCAGGCGATGCCGGTGCCGGTGACCGTGCCGGTGCCGGTGCCGGTCTTCAGCACGGTCAGCGTGTTGAGCTGGAAGTTCGCGACCACCGCCGCGGCGCCGGTCATCGTCACGACGCACGGGCCGGTCGCGTTGGTGCAGGCGCCCGACCAGCCGGTGAACACCGAGCTGGCGCCGACCGTGGCGGTGAGGGTCACCATCGTGTTGGGCGTGTAGACCTCGGTGCAGTCGAGGCCGCAGCTGATGCCGGGCGTGCCCGACGCGACCGAGCCAGCGCCGTTGCCGGCCCGGGTCACGCTCAACGCGAACGGCTCGATCAGGCACAGGCTGCTGCAGCCGTCGCCGCTGACGATGCCGTCGTCGTCGCACTGCTCGCCGTCGGCGCTGTTGATGTGGCCGTCGCCGCACATCGACAGCGTGCAGTCGTCGTTGCAGGTCGCGCTGTCACCCGCGGTGTCGCACTCCTCGGTGCCGCCCGGGGCCAGCGCCGGGATGCCGTCGCCGCACTGACGATCCTGGCAGCCGTTGGTGCAGGCGTCGGCGTCGTTGAGGTTGCCGTCGTCGCACTCCTCGCCGTTGTCGCCCTCGATCACCGTGTTGCCGCAGGTCTCGATCCGGCACAGCGACGAGCAGCCGTCGCCGCTCACGGTGTTGCTGTCGTCGCAGGCCTCGACGGTGGTGCCGCCGCCGGTCGGGACGTGGAAGCGGTTGACGTAGCCGTCGCCGCACGCCGCGAGGGTGCAGTCGTTGTCACAGCCCTGGATGTCGCGGCCGATCATCGCAGGATCGCAAGCCTCGCCGATGACCGTGCTGCCCGCGATCGTGCCCGCGGACGGGTTGATGTAGCCGTCGCCGCACAGGCGGAACGTGCAGACGTTGCCGGTCGCGGCGGCGTCGGGCGAGTCGCCGTCACACAGGACGCTGTCGCCCTGATCGTCGCACTCCTCGCCGGTGTCGACGGTGGTGTTGCCGCACTCGGCGCTGCCCGAGCAGTCGTTGCGGCAGCCGGTGCTGTCGTTGCGGCCGTCGCGCTGACCGTCGTCACACGACTCGCCGACGTCGACGATGCCGTTGCCGCAGTCCTCTTCCGACAGACAGTTCGACGAGCAGCCGTCGCCGGATTCCTGGTTGCCGTCGTCGCAGGTCTCCTTGCAGTCGGTGCCGACGTTGGTCGAGTGCTCGCACGGACCAGCCGGCGCGGTGAGCGCGTTCGGCGTCACCGGCAGGTACTGATCGACGATGCTGTTGCCGCACACGCCGGTCGACAGGCAGTTGGGCGAGCAGCGATCGTTGTTGTCGTCGGGATCGTCCTCGCAGATCTCGGCGCAGTTGGACGCAGTCGCCAGCGGATCGCGGCACTCCGCGGTCTCGGGCGCGCGGTTCGGCAGGTTGATGTCGAGCACGCCGTTGTTGCAGGTCTCGTTCGACAGACAGCTCGGCGAGCAGCCGTCGCCGTCGACGATGTTGCCGTCGTCGCAGATCTCGCCGGTGTCCATCTGGCCGTTGCCGCACGGCGTGTCGGTGCAGGCGTCACCGGCGGCGGTGCAGACCGATCCCTGGCCGCAGATGAGGCCCGTCGCCTCGCACTGGACGGTCTCACTTTCGAAGCACCCGGTCAGGGCCAGGGCCGTCGTCAGCGCGGGGAAGAGAGCGCCGAGCGGCCAGCGAGCGAGGTTACGGCGAGAGATCATGGTCACGTCCTCCAGAGTCGCTACAGGTG
>JAYTAJ010000121.1:0-25371 GCA_043737575.1 Myxococcales bacterium
GATGCCGAGGCCGCGGACCGGGCCGTGCTCCTCGCTGGCGTCGAACAGCACCTGCAACCCGAGGCAGATGCCGAGGTACGGCACGCCGCGATCGATCGCGTCGCGCAGCGCCGGCTCGAGGTCGCGGGCGCGCAGGCCGTGCATGAACGCCGCGAACGCGCCCTGGCCCGGCACCACCAGCTTGTCCGCTTTCCGGACAACGTCGGGATCGCGGGTCACGACCACGTCGGCGCCGACCGCCGCGAGGGCCTTCTCCACCGACCGCAGGTTGCCGGAGCAGACGTCGAGGACCGCGATCATGCGCGAGCCTGTGAGGGTTCCCGAGAGGGAATCCGAAGAGGATCGATTCTGGGAGCCACCGAGGGCGTCATTGCAGCTCGCTTCACTCGCTCAGCGTGCCTTTGGTCGACGGCACCGCGCCCGCGAGGCGGGGATCGATGCGGGTCGCCTGGTCGAGCGCCTTGGCGAGCGCCTTGTAGATGCACTCGATGACGTGGTGCGGGTTGCCGCCGTACTGCAGGATCACGTGCAGGTTGCACTCGGCGCGGATCGCGAACGCGCCCCAGAACTCCTTGGCGAGCGCGCAGTCGAAGGTGCCGATCCACTTGCCGTCGAGGCCGGGCACCTGCCACACGAAGGCGGGCCGCCCCGAGAAGTCGATCGCGACGGTCACCAGGGTCTCGTCCATCGGCAGGGTCGCCCAGCCGTAGCGCGCGATGCCCGCGCGATCGCCGAGCGCCTCGCGGAACGCCTGGCCCAGGACCAGCCCGAGATCCTCGACGGTGTGATGGTTGTCGATCTCGATGTCGCCGCGGGCGTGGACGGTCAGATCGAACAGGCCGTGGCGGGCCAGGGCGTCGAGCATGTGGGTCAGGAACGGGACCGGCGTGTCGAGGGTGCGGGCGCCGCTGCCGTCGAGGGCCAGCTCGATGGCGATCTGGGTCTCCTTGGTGTTGCGCTCGACGCGGGTACTGCGAGGACCAGCCACGCCCCGTTCTATCACGCCCCGCGTCATGACGATCTCCGTCACATCCGCGCACGGGTGCCACTGCACGATCATGGACGCACACCACACCGGTTTCGCCAGCTGGGCCTCGACGCCGACCTCGATCAAGACCTGGCGCAGCGCGGCGTCCCGGGCAAGTCGACCGTCACGTCGCGCGATCGCCTGCTGCACGATGTCGGTGACACCGCTCGGCCCGACAGGCGGCGGCGTCCACGACGGCCCGTCGTTGCGCTGATCGGAATTCGACTGGATCGCCGGCGCGAATCGTGGAAACCTTGGCGGCATGGTGGACTGGCGCCGACGGGGTCAGCGGACAGACAGCGGCAGCGATTTCTCGTCGACGAGCGAGGCGACCGCACCGGGCTCGACGAGCGCGGTGGTGCGGCGCTACCCCGCACTGGCCCGAGCACTCGCGCAGACCGGCGAGCGCTCGGAGGGGCCGACGATCCACGACGCCGCGACCGCCGCGGTCGAGCACAAGGACGCGGGCCAGGCGGTCGATGCGGGCGTCGCGGGCGCGGTCGGGGCTCACCTCGGCGCCGACTTCTCGGGCGTGCGGGTGCATCACGATCCGCTGGCGCAGGAGGCGACCGCGGCGATGGGTGCGCGGGCCTTCGCCTACGGTGGCGACGTCTTCCTCGGCGCCAACGAGAGCGGCGGCGATCTGGGGCTGATGGCCCATGAGCTGACCCACGTCGCGCAGCAAGGCGCGGCGGGCCAGCGCGCGCCGCAGCGTCAGGTCGAGGTCGGCGCCAGCGACTCGCCGGCCGAGCGCGAGGCCGATCAGGTCGCGAGCGCGGTGACGGGCTGCGGCAAGCCCGCGGTGCTCCTCGTCGATGACGGCCCGGTGCAGCCGGGACAGATGCTGAAGAGCACGTTCCTCGAGCAGCTGCGCGAGCAGACCGCGGCGGCGGCGGCCGAGGAGCTCGGGCCGCTGGGCTCGGTGCTCGGCTGTCCTCACCTCGATCAGTACTTCCAGCAGTACGGCGGTCAGCCCGCCGCCGCGACCGAGGCGCTCTTGAAGCGCTACGCGCCCGCGAGCCGCAACGCCGCGCGCGCGGCCGATCTGATCCCGACGGTGGTCGCGCGGGTGCGCGAGGGCGTGCGGGCGTGGCGGGACACCGGCCAGGCGCCTCCGGATATCAGCGCCGCCGCGCCCGACGCGGTGAGCAGCGTGGCCGCGGCACCGCAGGCGCTGCGCGCGCCCGACGGACGCGAGACCCTCGCGTCGCTGGAGTCGGAGCTGGGCCCGGGCCAGCCGCTCGCCGCGGGCACCGCCGCGCAGATGAGCGCGGCGCTCGGCGTCGACGTGTCGAGCGCGCGGATCCACACCGGGCCGATCGCCGCGCGCAAGGCCGACGACGCGGGCGCGCAGGCGTTCGCGGTCGGCGGCAACGTCGTGATCGGCGACAGCGCGCCTGCGCTCGGCACGGTCGAAGGCGACGCGCTGCTCGCCCACGAGCTGGCGCACACCGTCCAGCAGCAGGACGCCGCGACCGATCCGGTCGCGCGGCGCCGTCCGATCGGCGACGAGTCGAGCGCGGCCGAGGATCACGCCGACGGCGCCGCGGTCGCCGCGGTCGCCAAGCTCCACGACGACAAGTCGCCCGGGCTGATGGCGCGCATGGCGAGCCGCGTGGGTGGTGCGCTGACGACCGGGCTGCAGCTCCAGCGCTGCCCGAAGAAGGGCAAGGCACCTGCCGCGCTCACCACCGCGCAGACCGCCGCGCGCGCCCGCCTCGCGCACCTCGACACGCTGGCCGACGCCGCGTTCCGCACCGACGTCGCCGCGATGTCGAAGGCGGACACCGAGCTGCTGCTCAACAACATCGAGACGACCGATCAGGCGAAGTACGCGACGCTGATCAGCCGGATCAGGGACGAGCGCCTGGTCAGCACCGCCGAGGGCTTGGTCGGCTCGCTCAACTGGGCCGGCAACTCCGGCCCTGACGCGGGCGATCACTACCAGATCAAGACCAAGACCTCGCGCCCGAAGGACACCGACCTCGTCGACGGTGTCCCCGGTAACGAGACCGAGATCCGCGACAACGACTTCGCCAAGTGGGTCCGCGGCGTCGGTCCGGAACCGACCACGGCCTCGCAGATGAACTGCTGGGAGATGGTGCTGTTCGCGGGCTTCAAGGCTGGCGTCATCCCGAAGCCGTGGATCGACGCCGCGCATGCCGATGCGGCGACCGCGGGTGACGCCGCGGGGAGCTCGTCGGCGTACATGGCGGTCATCGAGGCGCGCCTGAATCTCTCGGCCGCGGCGACGTGGACGGCTGGCACCGTGGTACCGCGGGGCAGCATGGTCTTCTTCAATCGCTCGCAGCACGTCGCGCTCGCGACCGGCAACGTCGTCGGTGGCAAGCAGGAGGTCGTGAGCTTGTGGGTGTTCCCGGTCAAGGCCGGCAACCTGCTCAACAGCCTCACGCAGCGGACGACGATCGAGGATCTGGTGGCCAACGGGATCGTCACGGTCACGGAAGTGAAGTTCGGACCGAACCCGTGGCGGTGAGCCTGCGGATCTCGTGGCTCGCGGCCGCGGTCTTCGCGCTCGGCTGTGGCCGCGACGATCGCAGCAGTGGCCGCACGTACGTGGAGCCTCACGTCTCCGATGGAAGGGTGACCATGGATCAGCTCACGATCGTCGTCGACGCGCGCTACCTGACCGCGATGGGCTACGGCAACATCTGGCGAGCGACGGTGCGCGAGGTCGCCGCCGGCAGCCTGGCGGATCCCGAGCTGCAGCTCGCGCTGTTCGGCAACGACGATGGCCGACTCTACGGCGGCCGGTTCCGATCGGACCGCACCCAGGAGCGCGGCGTGACGCTGCGGCTGCGGCGCGTCCCCGAGCTGCCCGCGGGGCTGGAGGGCTTCGTCGCGAAGGACGGGTCGATCTGGTCGATCGTCGGGATCGATCCCTGACGGTCAGCGGCGCAGCGCGGCGAAGCGCTCGCGGGCGGCGTCGACCTCGGCGGGGGTCTGGGTGCCGACCAGATCGAGGCTGGCGCGCTGCTCCTGGCCGGTCTGGGCGTCCCGGGCGCGGACCCGGAGGATGCCGCTCGGATCGACCGCGAAGATGACCTCGATGCTGGTCGCGCCGCGCGGCCGGGCGGGCAGGTTGTCGAGGACCAGATCGCCGAGGATCGCGTTGTCGTCGATGCGTCGCGACTCGCCCTGGAAGACCCGGATGCGCACGGTCTGCTGCTGATCGCGCGACGTCGCGAACATGCGGCGGGTCTCGGCGGGGACGCGCGAGTTGCGGCGGATCAGCTCCTCGCAGTAGCCGGCGACGGTGCCGATACCGAGGCCGCGCGGCACGACCTCGACGACGGTCGGCCCCGCGGGTGGCGCCACCAGCTGCGGCATCACGGTCGGCGGCTGCGGCTGGCCGCGGGGGGACGGCGCGGTGGCCGCGGCGATCGCGGCCATGATGGTCGGTGCGCCCGACGTGGGCGCCAGCGGCGGCGCCAGTGGAACGCCAGGCGTCGTCGTCGCACCGAAGGGTGCGGCGACAGGTGTCGTCGCACCGAAGGGTGCGGCGACAGGTAACGTCGGCGCGCTCTGCGGACTGAACGGCGGCGCCGCGGGCATCGTCGTCGCGCTCGCGCCCGCGCCGACCGCGGGCGGTCGCGGCAGCGCGGGGCCGCGATCGGTCGAGCGAGATGACGGCGGCGGCACCATCAGCGTGCGGGAATCGGGCGTGCCCGTCGGCACCGCGGGTGGCGGCAGCACGGGCGCCTCGGCGCCGATCAGCGTGCGCTGGTTCGGCGACGCGATCGGCGCGCGGGGCGGCGGCCCGGGTGGCGCGGTCGGCTCCTCGAGCGACCACGCCTCGGCGAGCGAGGCGACCGCGTCGTTGGGCTGCACGGGATCGAAGCCGACCGGCCCGTCGAGCTGCTCGGCGGTGACGCCGACGATCGTCCGCGATCGCGGCCCCGACGGCGGCGGCTCCCGCGGGACCGGCGGTGGCATCGCCGGCGTGCCGCGGTTGGTGATGCGGCCGAGCGCCTTGTGGCTGCCGGTCCCGCCATCGTCGAAGCGATCGACCGCCGCCCCGCGCGCGGCGCGGCGCACGCCGGTGTCGTCGTCGGCGGGCCGCGGCGGCGCGCCCATCGGCAGGGTCGTGCGCTTCTCGGCGCCGACCCCGGTCGTCGCGTCCTCCCACAGTGCATCGGCGCCCGCCGCGGCAGCCTCGGCCGACAGCGGCGGGATCGTCGCGACGCCGCCGCGCGGCGTGAGCTGGCGTCCGGTGGTGCGCTTCGACAGGATGCGCTCGAGGGCCGACGCCTGGAGCGCGGCGCCGAGGGCGACCGCCTCCTCGGGGTTGAGGTCGGTGCGCGGCGCGCGCTGGAAGAACTGCGTCACCCGCTCGCGGACGTGGGGGATCTTGGTGGTGCCGCCGACCAGCACGACGTCCTCGATCGCGCTGGGCGTGAGGCCGGCCAGGGTCAGCGCCTCCTCGCACACCGCGAAGGTGCGCTCGATCAGCGGCGCCGCCTTGGCGATCAGCTGGTCGCGCGTGATCTCGGTCTCGAGGTGCAGCGGCGCGCCGCCCGCGCCGTAGGCGATCTCGTCGACCTTCACCAGCGCGCGCTGGCGTCGCGACAGCTCGATCTTGGCTTGCTCGGCGACCGCGCGCAGGCGCATCACCGCGACCTCGTTCTCGCGCACGTCGCTGCGCAGCTTGGTGATGCACACGTCGGCCATGTGCTCCATCAGCAGCTCGTCGATGTCGTCGCCGCCGAGGAACGAGTCGCCCGCGGTCGCGAGCACCTCGTAGACCTGATCCTGCAGGCGCAGGAGCGTCACGTCGAAGGTGCCGCCGCCGAAGTCGTAGACCGCGATCACCCGCGACAGCTGGCGCTGGTGGCCGTACGCGAGCGCCGCCGCGGTCGGCTCGTTGAGCACCCGCACGACGGTGATGCCCGCGATCGCCCCCGCGGTCGCGGTCGCCGAGCGCTGCGCATCGTTGAAGCTCGCCGGCACCGTCACGACCGCGCGCGCGATGTCGCGGCCCAAGGCCTTGTTGGCGATGTTGCGGACGTGATCGAGGACGATCGCCGAGATCTCGGGGACCGCGAACTCGCCGCCGCGGGTCACGATCACCGGCTGCTGGTTGCCGCCCTCCTTGATCGAGTACGGCATGCGCTGCATCGCCGCGTGGATCTCGCGCGAGCGGAACTGCCGGCCGATGAGGCGCTTGGCCGAGTAGACGGTGTTGCGCGGATCGATGATGCGGCGCTGCTTGGCGTCGGCGCCGACGATGACCGAGCCATTCGGATGGAACGCCACCACCGACGGGTGGATCTTGAGGCCGCGCTCGTCGGCGAGCACCTGCGGCACACCAGCATCGTCACAGCGGGCGGCGACCGAGTTGGTCGTCCCGAGATCGATGCCGATGATCGGATCGGCGGCGGTCACGGTCACGGGCATCCTTCCTCGGCGGGCAGCGTCGCGAGCACCCCGTCGTACCAGCGCTCGAGCGCGGCGCGGAACGGCCACATCCAGCCGTACGACGGCCCGGTGAACTGCGCGATCACGTGATCGCGGTACCAGTCCTGGCGCGGATACGCCGGGCCGAACACCTCGGCGGCGGCGCGGATCGACTCTTCGTAGGCAGCCATCTCGAACCGGGCACGAAAGTACGCGACCCCGAGCGGCAAGGGAAATAACAGGTAGCAGATCGCCATGCCGGGGACGGTCCACTGGCGAAACTGGCGCAGGTGGACCGCCTCGTGGCGCAGCGTGCAGTAGCGCTCGCACGGGTCGCGCTGGTCCCAGTCGCCGGTGACGTACAGCGTGCGACCGATCGTGGTCTGGTAGCCGTCGAGGTAGCTGCGCATCCCGCCGAGGGTGACGACCTTCAGCGCGTGGTGGATCGCGCGGTGCAACCACGAGTCCGGCTTCCGGACGATCCGCATGCGGTAGTCACGCTCGAGCTCGGCGACGTAGGCCCGGTACCGCTCCTCGGGGTCCACCGCGCGAGCGTAGCAGGAGCACGGCCGTTGACCCGCGCCGCGCAGATCCGTAGCGTGGCGGCTCCCGTGGCCACCGACGTCTCCAAGCTCAACCCGCCGCAGCGCGAGGCGGTGACCCACGGCGGTGGTCCGCTCTTGGTGCTGGCGGGCGCGGGCTCGGGCAAGACCCGCGTCATCACCTACCGCATCGCCCATCTGCTCGACGGCGGCATCCCGCCCGACGCGATCGCGGCGCTGACGTTCACCAACAAGGCCGCCGAGGAGATGCGCGAGCGCGTCAGCCACCTGCTCGGCGATCGCCGGGTCGCCAACAAGCTGACGATGGGCACGTTCCACTCGCTCGGCCTCCAGATCTTGCGCACCGAGCGCAAGGCCCTCGGCTACCCGGGCGGCTTCGCGGTCTACGACGCGTCCGATCAGCTCGGCGTGGTGCGCGAGGTGATGCGCGAGGTGAAGGACTTCTCGCGCGACGGCGAGCGCCGCTTCGATGTGAAGGCGATCCTCGCCCGCATCTCGCTGGCGAAGAACGGCTTCGTCGAGCCCGAGGAGTACAAGCCCCGCGACGGCGACGAGTACGACGTCATCACCGCCGAGGCCTACCCGCGCTACCAGGCCGCGCTGCGCAGCTACGCCGCGTTCGACTTCGACGATCTGATCGTCGAGCCGGTCCGGCTCATGGGCCGCGATCCCGCGGTGCGCGAGCGCTGGCAGAGCCGCTACCGGTTCGTGCTCGTCGACGAGTATCAGGACACCAACAAGGCCCAGGTGATGCTGGTGCGCGAGCTGGTGGCGCGGCACCACAACCTCACCGTGGTCGGCGACGACGATCAGTCGATCTACGCGTGGCGCGGCGCCGATCCCCAGAACATCCTCGGGTTCGCCGACGCGTTCGCGGGCGCGACCATCATCAAGCTCGAGCAGAACTACCGCTCGACCGGCACCATCCTCGCCGCCGCCAACGCGGTCATCGCCCACAACACCAACCGTCACGGCAAGGTGCTGTGGTCCGAGCACGCCGCGGGCGAGACCATCACCCACGCGGTCGCCCAGGACGTCGAGCAAGAGGCCAAGTGGGTCGCGCAGGAGTGCAAGCGCCTCCACGACGCCGGCCGCAAGTGGCAGGACCTCGCGGTGCTGTACCGATCGAACATCCAGGCCAAGCCGCTCGAGGACGAGCTGCGTCAGGTCAGCGTGCCGTACGCGATGTACGGCGGCCAGGAGTTCTTCGAGCGCAAGGAAGTGAAGGACGTGATCGCGTACCTGCGGGTCGCGCTCAACCCGCGCGACGAGCTGTCGCTGCGGCGGATCGTCAACTACCCGGCGCGCGGCATCGGCCCGACGACGCTCGAGCGGGTGCTGGTCGCGGCCCGGGCCCAACACGCGACGCTGCTCGAGGCGCTGCGCGCGATCGCGGGCGTCGCCGAGCGGCCGATGCCGGGCGATCCCGAGGAGGCCGAGCTGGCCGAGGAGCTCGAGGGCGCGGTGACCTTGCGGCCCGGCTTCACCGCGACGAGCGATCTGCGCCCCGCGGTGCGGACCGCGGTGTCGGGGCTGGTCGACATCCTCGATCGCCTCGCGGGTGGGCTCGCGGGCGGCGAGACCGTCGCCGCGACCAAGCGCCTGATCGAGGACATCGGGCTGTACGACGATCTCCGCAGCGCGGCGCCGAGCCCGACCGCGGCGCAGCGGCGCATCGACAACGTCGAGAGCCTGCTGGCGTCCCTCACCAAGTTCGCGGCGAAGGCGCCGGGCGCGAAGGCGCTCGCCGACTACCTGCGGCGGCTGTCGCTCGAGTCCAACGACGAGGCGACCGAGCCCGGCGATCGGGTGATCATGACGACCTTGCACGGCTCCAAGGGCCTCGAGTTTCCGATCGTGTTCCTGGTCGGCCTCGAGGAGGAGCTCTTGCCCCACGCGCGCACGCTCAACCCTCAGGCCACCGACGCCCTCGATCCCGATCACGCGAGCGACGTCAGCGAGGAGCGGCGCCTCGCGTACGTCGGGATCACGCGGGCGCAGCGCAAGCTGTACCTGACGCGCTCGTGTACTCGACTGTCGCGCGGCCGCGAGCTCAACCGCACGCCGTCGCGGTTCTTGCTCGAGGTCCCCGACGAGCTGCTCGAGGTGAAGGATCTGGCCGAGGAGGCGCGTCAGGTCGTGCCGACTGGCGAGGTCCGCTCGTTCTTCGCGAGCTTCGTCGCCGAAGATTGAGCGCGTCCTTACGCGCGGATCTCCTGCCGCACCCTGCCCCACCCCGTCGCAGGTGTCCTGTGGACTGCGCGCGGCGGTGGCGATCGGTTGTCAGCATCGACAAGGTCTGTCTCGTCCGCCGATCTCTGGTATGCCGCGGACCATGAACCGCAACCATCTTCTGTGTGGCCTCCTGCTCGCCGCGGCCTGCGGCGGCGGCGGCAAGAAGCCGACCACGACCACCGACGTCACCGACAACGGCGGCAGCGACACCGGGGGAGGCACCGACACGGGAGGCGGCGCGAACGATCCCGGCTACGCCGCGCGCAAGGCGTTCGACAACCCGGGCGGCATGTGGATGCCGCGGCAGATGAACCACCCGACCCACGCCGCGGCGCTGCAGTCGATGGGCGTGAAGATCCCCGCCGCCGATCTGGCGAACCCGCTCGCGGCGCCGCTCAACGCGGTCGTGTCGCTCGGCGGCTGCACCGCGTCGTTCGTGTCGTCCGATGGGCTGGTCATCACCAACCACCACTGCGTGCAGGGCGCGCTGCAGCTCAACTCGACCCCCGAGGACAACCTGGTCGAGAACGGCTTCCTCGCCAAGACCCGCGCCGCCGAGCGCAGCGCGGGCCCGACCCAGAAGGTCATGGTCGCGCAGGCGTTCACCGACATCACCGCCGACATGGTCAACGGCCTCGACGCGATCAAGGATCCGGCGGCGCGCAAGAAGGAGCTCGAGACCCGCACCAAGGCCCAGCTCGCCGCGTGCGAGAAGGAGCGTCCCGGCATCCGCTGTGACGTGAAGAGCTTCTACCGCGGCGCCGAGTACCAGCTGATCGAGTACCTCGAGATCCGCGACGTCCGCCTGGTCTACGTACCGGCGCGCTCGGTCGGCAACTACGGCGGCGAGATCGACAACTGGGCGTGGCCGCGCCACACCGGTGACTTCTCGTTCTATCGCGCCTACGTCGGCGCCGACGGCAAGCCCGCCGACTTCGCCCCCGAGAACGTGCCGTTCAAGCCGAAGCACTGGCTCAAGGTCGATCAGGATGGCCAGGCCCAGGACGACTTCGTGATGGTCACTGGCTACCCGGGCACGACCAACCGCGTGACGACCTTCAGCGAAGTCGACTTCGACGTGCAGTGGGGCTACCCGAACACCATCCGCTACCTCCAGGAGCGCTACGACCTCCTCGAGCAGATCCTGAAGAGCGACGCCAGCGCCGGCACCAAGATCAAGGCCGGCGTCTTCAAGCAAGGGGTCCAGAACGGCCTCGAGAAGACCTCGGGTATCCTCGCCGGACTGCAGAAGGGCGACATGCTCGAGCAGAAGAAGTCGATCGACGCGAAGGTCAAGGCGTGGGCGGCCGAGCCCGGCCACGAGGACTCCGCCGCGGCGATCACCGAGCTCGAGCAGCTGCTGGCCGCCAAGCGCAACACCGCCCCGGCCGACTTCGGCTTCGGGATCGCCGTGACCGGCTCGGCGCACCTGCGCAACGCGATCCTGCTGGTCCGCGTCGCCGAGGAGCGGACCAAGCCGGACGCCGAGCGCAAGCCCGGCTACCAGGAGCGCGACATGGCGCGCATCGAGGGTAGCCAGAAGACCTTCGCGCGCCAGTACGACCCGACGATCGATCGCGCGGTCTTCAAGCTGTCGCTCCGGAAGGCGGCCCAGCTGCCCGCCGCGGATCGGCCGTGGCTCAACACGTTGCTCGGCGTGAAGAAGGGCGCGAAGATCGACGACAAGGTCATCGACGCGCGCGTCGACGCGCTGTTCGCGGGCACCAAGCTCGAGGACGAGGCGCTGCGCCTGGACCTGCTGAAGACCGCGACCCCGAAGACCCTCAAGGCGCAGAAGGATCCGTTCATCAAGCTCGCGGTCGCGATGTGGCCGCTGCTCAAGGCCAAGGAGGCCAAAGCCGACGCGGAGTCCGGCGAGTACCTCCTGGTCGCGCCGAAGTACGCGACCGCGATGAGCGAGGCGATGGGCGGCTACCTGTCGCCGGATGCCAACTCGACCCTGCGCATCACCTACGGCACGATCAAGCCGTTCGAGAGCGGCGGCGCGCCGTTCACCAAGGCCACCGAGATCCTCGCCAAGGACAAGGGCGAGGAGCCGTTCGACGCGCCCGCGAAGCTGCTCGCGGCGATCAAGGCGAAGAGCTTCGGCCCCTACGCCGACAAGGCGCTCGGCGATCTGCCGGTCGACTTCATCGCCGATCTCGACATCACGGGCGGGAACTCGGGCTCGCCCGCGCTCAACGGCAAGGGCGAGCTGGTCGGGCTGGCGTTCGACGGCAACATCGAGGGCGTCGCCTCCGACGTGGTCTTCAATCATCAGACCACGCGCACCATCATCGTCGACATCCGCTACGCGATGTGGGTGATGGACGCGATCGACGGCGCCGACAACGTCCTCGAGGAGATGGGCGTCAAGCCGTCGCTGTGATCGCAGGCGGCAAGCGCCGCACGCCGAGGGTTGGGGTTGCGTGAGCTCGGGGTGGCGTCGGCGGCGCGGGGCCCGACCCGTGGTCGGTGGTGCGCAGATCGGAAGTCGCTCACGGCCGAGGTTGGGGTTGCGTGAGATCGGGCGGCGGCGGCGCGGGGCCTGACCCGTGGTCGGTGGATCCGCTCCGGCACTCGGTTCGATCGACCGCCGCTTGATCCGGAGTGAGTGCCGCGCCACGGTTCGCCGTGGGTCCACTTCCCGTCGTGGAACTTACGAGTGCGTCGGGGACCACGCTCCCGCGGGCCACCCCCGCCGCCTCGGTGGTGACCACGATGGGGAGAGCCGCGAGGCGTTCGAGGGCGTAGTCGCTCACGGCCGAGGTTGGGGTTGCGTGAGGTCGGGCGGCGGCGGCGCGGGGCCTGACCCCTGGTCGGTGGATCCCCTCCGGCACTCGGGTCGATCGACCGCCGCTTGATCCGGAGGGAGTGCTGCACCACGGTCCGCCGTGGGTCCACTTCCCGTCGTGGAACTTACGAGTGCGTCGGGGACCACGCTCCCACGGGCCACCCCCGCCGCCTCGGTGTGATCACGCAGCGAGTGAGAGCGGTGGCGAGGCGATCGAGGCTCGCAGATCCGCAGCTTGAGACGCGGGGCGGAGGGGTGGAGTCAGCGCAGGGCGGCGGGATCGAAGGGCGCGCAGCGGGTGGTGGTGCGGGAGGAGAGGATGGCGCCGCTGGGGCTGAAGCGGTGGCGGGTGTAGCGGGTGACTGCGGTGCCGGTGACGGGACAGGTGGCGTCGCCAAGGTTGTCGTCGGTGGCGTTGGAGACCTGGAACCAGACGCGCGCGGGGACCAGGATGCGGGCGTCGAGGGTGGGGCCGCGGGATCGGGCGACGAACCAGCCGTCGGGGGAGGTCAGGAACAGTGAGGCGCGGGAGTTGCGGAGGCGGGCGTAGGTGGCGCGGCGGGCGAGGATGCGAGCGGCGGCGACGGCGATGCGAGGGCACTGGAGCTGGCCGAGCTCGTCGAGGGTTCCGCTCCAGGAGCCGTGGGTGAAGCGCCAGTCCTGGGCGGTGAAGCCATCGTGGACGATGGCTCGCCCGCGGGCGGCGAGGTCGGCGACCAGGTCCATGCACCGCGACGATGCCGTCGCGGCGGCGGGGTCGATGCTGCCCCGAGCATCGGCGGCGATGATCGCCTCGAGGGTGTCCCACAGCCGCTGCTCGGCGAGGAGGAATCGCGACAGCGCGATCGAGGTGCGAGCGGTGCTGGTGGGGCAGAGCACGTCGAGCAGATCGTGGGGGACGCCGTCGATCTGGATCTCGCGCACGCCGTAGGCGAGGAGGCGCTCGATGGTGGCGGCGCAGGTCGAGGCGGAGACGTGGAGGTCGACGGCCGCGCGGTCGCCGTCGATCCGCAGGCCGCGGGCCGCGGTTCCGATGGCTTGATGGACGCAGGTGGCGTGGTGGAGGTGGGCCTCTGCGACCCAGGGCGTCGGATCGGCGGCGGCGGCGAGAGGCGTTACAAGTCCAACAGTTAGGGCCACGAGCGCCACGAGACGTCGCATCCTCACCTGGGACAGGACACGTCCGTCGACGGCTGGTTGCCGCCGGGATATCGTGCCGGTCCATGACCCTACGACTGTCTGCCATTGCCCTGATCGCGGTCGCCGCGCTCGGGAGCTCGCCCGCTGCGGCCGACCGTACGCAGTCGGTCCATCGCAAGCCCGCCGCCCCCGTCACCCTGACGGCGAGCGCCGAGCCGACCGCCACGGGCTGGCGCGTCGTCGTCGACGCCACGCCGACGCGTGACGCCGCCAGTGTCGAGGTCGAGGTCGCAGGTCGTCGCACGCGGTTCGGCACCACCGCCGCCAAGCGGCCCCGCCGCCTCGAGGTCCCGATCGACGTCGCGGCCGGGGTTGGTCAGGACGTCGTGGTGGTCGCGTGGGTCGGCGGACGGAGCAAGAGCGTCACCGTGCGCGTCGGCGCACCCGCGCCGGTCCCGGCCAAGCGACCCACGACGATCCGGATCATCAACGGCGTCACGATCTCGGAGGTGCGGTGATGCGCGGTCGGCTCGTCGCGACCGTCGTCGTCGCGGCCCTCGGCGCGTGCGGCGGCGATGACGGCGGCAGCCCGGTCGACGCCGAGCTCGGCATGCACACGCTGACCGGCGTGGTCCGCTACGAAGATCGCCCGCAGCTGCCGAACGGTCGGCTCGGCCCGATCCGGCCCCAGCCCGCGCGCGCCGTGCCGATCTCGCTGCTCGCCGAGGACGACGGCGAGGTCCTCGCGTCCGGCCTGACCGGCGACGATGGCTCGTTCACGCTCGAGTACTCCCGCGCCGTGCCAGCCGAGCCGTCGCACCTCCTGGTCGCGACGGTGGGCTCGACCCCCGAGCGACCGATCGAGGTCCGCAACCGCGCGGGTCAGGTCCACGGCTTCGGCAGCCCGACCTTCGGCAACGAGGCGCTCACGCAGGACGTGCTCGTCACCGACGCGTCGGGCGCGTCGGAGGCGTTCAACATCTACGATCAGCTCGTGGTCAACGCCGACGCGATCCGGATGGGCCTCGGCGTGAACCCCGCGATGCTCGTCGCGATCTGGGAGCGCGGCAACACCAGCGGCACCAACTACAGCGGCCAGACGATGCGACTCCTCGGCACGTCGGACGACAACGACGGCTACGACGACACCGTGATCCTCCACGAGGCCGGCCACTTCGTCGAGCACACCATCGGCAAGAGCAACAACCCGGGCGGCTTCCACGACGGCGGCCCCGACGATCCGCGGCTCGCGTGGTCCGAGGGCTTCTCCACCTACTGGGCGATGGCGGTGCTGGGCGCGCCGTTCTACGGCGACTCCAACTCCGGCGGCGGCTGGTTCTTCAACGGCGACACCTCGATCACGCGGACGCCGCAGCCGACCGGTCCGATGGATCAGGACGTCGCCGAGGGCATGATCACCGAGATCCTGTGGGACATGGCGGACACGGGCAGCGACGACGACACGCTCGCGGGCGATCCGCTGGCGGTCAATCGCGTGCAGCCGATGTACCTGCGCAACGCGACGCTCCGATCGGTCGGCCACACGGGCGTCGATCTGGTCGACTTCCTCGACGGCTGGTTCGTCGCCGATGGCCTGTCGCACTGCGCGGCGGTGCGGTCGATCGTCACGACCACGCGCAACTTCCCGTACGACTACGCCGGTCCCGGCGGCGCGTGTCCGTGATCCGGACTCGTCGACGGTGACCGTCACTTCGGTTGTCAGAGATCCGCGGGTCAGGCTCGGCGTGCTCGCCGCGCTGACCGCGTGCGTCGCGGTCGCCGCGTGCGCCGATCCGCCGCCGCGCCGCTTCACCGCGTCCGACGACGCCGCGGTCCGTGCCGTGCTCACCGCGCAGCAGGCGGCGTGGAACCGCGGCGATCTCGCCGGCTACATGGACGGCTACGCCCGCACGCCCGAGCTGGTCTTCACCTCGGGCAGCCAGATCCGCCGCGGCTGGGACGAGACCCACGCCAAGTACCAGGCGCGCTACGGCACCGATCCGTCGACGATGGGTCGGCTCGGCTTCGAGATCCTCGGCGTCCAGACCCTCGGCGCCGACGGCGCGGTCGTCCTGGGGCGCTGGCACCTGAGCGGCACGCCCGCCGCGGGTGGCGGCGTCTTCTCGGTCGCCCTGGCGCGCACCGCGTCCGGCTGGAAGATCGTCCACGATCACACCTCCAGCGATCCGCCGCCCGCGCCGTAGATCAGGGCGGCGCCCGGCACCCTCCGCCATCTGGTAGCGGCGGCACCGCTGCGATCGTCCGCTGCGCCGCGGCCACCGCCTCGTCGTTCGCGACCGGGTGGCCGTCGCAGTCGCGCGACAGGTCGACCTGACACAGCAGCGCTTGCGCCGCGCGATCGCCGGCCCGGGCGCGGAGCTCCGCGGCCTCCAGCTCGTCGAGCGTGTAGCGGCGGCCATCCTTGGCCACCACGTGGATCGCACCGTTCGTCAGGTCGGCTTGCACGTTGTACGTCGGCATGTTCGCGGGTCACTGCAGGGGCCACGCCAGGCGCAACTCCCCGCGATCCCGCGAAACCAGCTGTCCGAAAACCGGACAATGTCCGAGATCCGGCCGGACGTCCGAAAACCGGACACCGCGCCGCTGTCCGGGCCCGGACAAGTCACAGCTCCATGGTGGGCCGACGGATCGCCCCCAGCATCGCACGCGCCGTCTCGATCCGCGCGAGCGGCGGCAGCGCGGCGTCAGCCACCACCACCGTCGGGTCGGCGAGGATGCGGTCGGTCGCCTGCATCAGCGCGCCGCGCTCCCGTGCGAGCGCGATCGCGTCGTTCCGATCGCGTTCGGCCTTCGCGACCTCGACGGTCTTGTCGGCGAGCTGCTGCTGGGTCGCCGCTACGGTCTTCGCGACCGTCAACATCGCCCGGGCCTCGAGGGCGCTGAGGATCGCCTGGCCGGCATAGCCTGCGACCAGCGCGCCGCCGATGAACGCCATGTCGCTCTTCGGTTCGGTGATGTAGATCGCGGCGACGGCGGCGATGGCGCCGACGAGCATGCGCGCAGGCAGCACCTTCTTGGCCTCGGCCCACGGCAGGCTCGAGATCGCCTGGATCGCGCCGCCGATCGTGCCCAGTCCGAGCGCGGTGCCACAGATCGCCCACAGCCGCCAGTCCTCGATCAATGCCCACAAGCGGTTGGTGTCCATGACCTGACGCTTTGCACGGCCGAGGCCAGCGTCGGCCCCGCCGCATCACGCCTATCTATGCGCGTGACCGTCCGCTCTGCTGGACACCGCCGCTCGACCTGTCCACCCGAGCGAACAACAGGGGCGAACCTCGACGAGCAGATGCACGAGCTCGGGGCGGAACCCGCGGGGACCGTGATGGACGTCCATGAGGGGCTTGGTCGTGCCGAACACCACGCGTCCCGTGAGCGACGCCAGGCGTCGAAGCGTCCAGCGCGCGGCGGGGCCGACCGCGGTCGCGCATCCGAGCAGCCGGATCTGGCAGATGCCAGCATGATCCAACCGTCCCTGCGCGACCAGCGCGACGATGCGCCGAGCGATCGCGGGATCGAGCAGATCGATCGCGTCGCGGCCGAGCCGCAGATAGTGGTGCCCCCGCGTCGAGTGTCCGACCAGGTCCAGCGTCGTGGGCTCGCGGGCCGGACTCGCAACCAGGACGGCCGCCAGGCCATCGAGACCATCGACGATCCGCCGGTCCTCGCACGCGCGCGCGTGCTCGATCGCGCGCGAGGACACGACGGTGAGCGACCGCATCACTCCGACGCGGATCGCGGCCACTTGCCCTGGCCGGTGTCCAGCAGCGTGGTCGCCAGCATCGTGACGCTGGTACTGGCGATCGCGGCGCGCAGCAACAGCTGCTTCATGCGCTCCGATCGGGTGACAGGCTTCGGCTTGATCTCCATGACGTGCTCCTCGTTGGGTTGGGGTTGCGTCAGCGGGCCAGGCGGCCAGCGACCAGGAACAAGGCGCCTTGCTTCGGTGCTGCACCGACGCCGATCTGGGTGAGGGCATCGATCCCCGCGTCGCACTGGTCGGGCGCCGACAGATCGATCCACAGCGTCTGTGGGCGCACGCCCGGCTCGCCCGAGGCTCCGGGGGCGCACACCGACACGCGCGCCAGACGGCCTTGCTCCTCGAGAATCTCGGCGTGGTGACCGACGTAGCGAGCTCCCGCGCGCGGGTCGTCGGTGTCGGGCCAGTACACGGCCGTCGTGAACTCGTGAGGGTGGCCGGCGGCGCCGTCGGGTGGACACGGCGGCCGAACCACCTCGGGAAGACGAGCGCGAAAGCTGGCCTCGAGATACACGACGCCCGAGACTTGGAGCTCCGGCCACGCGGGGCCGATCGTCGTCCCCGACAGCGCGCCAGCGGGGCCCGAGAACAGATCGTCGACCTCGACCTCGACCCAACGGATCCGCCCCGTGGCGGCCGCGGATGGAGTGCGAGCCAGATCGATGGCGATGAGTCGGCCGTGATCGAAGCCGTGCGCGGATGGATCGTCGGCCCAGAATCGACAGCGGGTCTCGCCATCGATGCGCCCGAGGAACGCACCCGTCAAGACGAACACACTCCGCATGCGCGGCTCACTTCACCTTGATCGCGGGATTGCCGAACGACCGAGCGAACCAGGTCGCGTCGGCGAGCCGGAGGTCGAAGCCGAGCGCGACGCGGTAGGTGTGATCGCGGCCCTCGGTCATCGCAATCTGGGGCCTGTTGCAGGACCTGAGCCGTGGCGGATCACCGCGTCACGTGGTGCCTTGGCCGCGTGTCGTCCAGTGGTCCGGACTGGCGGCGCGGTGCTGTCCGCTCGACAGGACACGCTGCGCTTGGTCGGCGTCCGCGCAGACGACGGCGCGTCGTTGGTCGATGGCGCGAAGGGCGTGGCGATCCGGTGGCTGCGCGCGCCGCACCTGCGCGTCGACGCCCGCGCCGCGTGGATCACAGCGCACTGCCGGGCCGACGGATCGCGCTCAGCATCCCGCGCGCCGCCTCGATGCGGGCGATCACCGGGCGCGTCGCCTCGGCCGCGGTCGGCAGACCGGGTTCGCCGAGGAGCAGGTTGGCGGCCTCGATCGCGGTGTCGCGTTCGCGCGCGGCCAGGCGCACCTCCTCGCCCCGGGCGTGCAGCGCGTCCTTGGTCTCGTCGACCTCGTCGACCTTCGCCGCGAGCGCGCGCTGGGTCTCGTCGACCTTCTGCTCGGCGGCCTCGAGTCGCACCCGAGCCTCGAGCGCGGTCAGCAGCGCCTGACCCGCGAAGCCCGCGACCAGCGAGCCGCTGATCAGCTCGATCGCGGTCGCGGGCTCGTTGACGTAGAGGATCGCGACGGCGGCGACCGCGCCGATGACGACGCGCTTCCACCACTCCTTCGGCGCGATCGCGGGACTGGCCCCGATCGCCTGGATGAACCCGCCGAGCGCCCCGAGGCCGAAGCCGAACGCGCAGGTGAGTCGCCAGTCGCCGATGGGAGTCCACAGCGCTGGCTCGGTGACGAGAGTCAGGTCCATGGCCGTCACCAGTGCAGCGGGCGCGCCAGCGGGCCGGGCTGCGCCGTCGCACGGTTGGCCGGGCAGCCGTCCACTGCAGTGGACTCCCGCGCAACACGATTCCAGTGAGCGCGACCTCTGACCGCTTGACCGGGTCGGGCGCGACTGCGATCGTGATGCGTGGAGTTGCTTGCGCGTGTGGCTGGGGAAGACAGCCATCTCGCCGCCGAGTCGCTCGTCGGCGAGTACCGCATCAAGGCGCTCGTCGGCGAGGGCGCGATGGGCGAGGTGTATCTCGCGCAAGATCTGGTGCTGGGCCGGCGGGTCGCGCTCAAGGTGCTGCGCCGCGCGGCGGTCGATCGCGACAACCTCGATCGCTTCTTGCGCGAGGCGCGCGCGACCGCAGGCTTCAGCCATCCCCACATCGTCACCCTGTACACCGTCGGCGAGCACGCCGGGCGGCCGTACCTCGCGCTCGAGTTCCTCGACGGTGAGTCGCTGCGGACCCGGTGTGCCAGCGGCCCGACGCCCGAGCGCGAGGCGCTGCGCATCGTCCGCGCGATCGCCGAGGCGGTCGCCGAGGCCCACGGCCACGGCATCATCCACGCCGATCTCAAGCCCGAGAACGTGATGGTGCCGCGCGATGGCCGGGTCCGCGTCGTCGACTTCGGCCTGTCGCGCCTCGCCGGCTCACCGGGCGTGGGCGGCTCGGGGACGCCGAGCTACATGGCGCCCGAGCAGTGGACCAGCGAGCCGCTGACGCCGTGGACCGACACCTGGGCGCTCGGCGTCATCCTGCACGAGCTGATCACCGGCGTCCGGCCGCTCGCCGACGACGAGCTGGCGCGGCTCGCCTACGGCCGCGACGACCCGGCGTTGCCGACCCTCAGGCCCGGCTGGGGCGGCATCGTCCGCGACTGCTTGCGCCGCAGCCCGGCGCGGCGGCTGAACGCCGACGCGGTGGTGCGCGCGCTGTCCGGGTTGCTCGCGCCGGTCGCCGCCGCCAGCGACGATGTCTGTCCGTTTCCCGGACTGACCGCGTTCGGCCGCGCCGACAGCGCGCACTACTTCGGCCGCGGGTCGGAGCTGGACGCCGCCCTCGAGGCCCTGCGCCGCCATCCGCTGGTGCCGGTCGTCGGGCCGTCGGGGATCGGCAAGAGCTCGTTCGTCGCCGCCGCGGTGATCCCGCGGCTCGAGGAGTCGAGCGCGTGGACGATCGTCACCTGCCGGCCCGGGTCCGATCCGTTCGGTGCGCTGGCGACCGCGCTCGCCCGGCCCGGCCTGGCGTCGGCGCTGCAGACCCAGCCCGCGCGCCTCGCGCTGGTCCTCGGCGAGCACGCCGCGCGCACCGGCCGCCGAGTGCTGTTGTTCATCGATCAGTTCGAGGAGTCGTTCACCCTCGCCGCCGACAGCGCCGCGACGTTCTGCACCGCGCTGGCGCTCGCCGCGATCGGCGACGAGGCGTGGCGCATCGTGCTCACGCTGCGCGACGACTTCCTCGATCAGCTGGCGCAGCCGACCGCGATGCGGCCGCACCTCGGCGCGCTCCAGGTGCTCGGGCCGATGACCGAGGACGATCTCGGCGCCGCGGTGCGCGGGCCGCTGCGCAACGTCGGCTACGGCACCGACCCCGACGCCCTGCCGCTGCGGATCGCCGCCGACGTCGTCGATCAACCCGCGAGCCTGGCGCTGCTGCAGTTCGCCTGTCGCGCGCTGTGGGAGCGCCGCGATCGGTCCGGTCGGCGGCTGCTCACCACCGAGTACGAGGCGATGGGCGGCGCGTCGGGCGCGCTGGCCGCCCACGGCGAGCGCGTCCTCGCCGAGCTGACGCCCGATCAGGTGCGCCAGGTGCGCGCGCTCTTCCTGTCGCTGGTCGGCGCCGACGGGACCCGGCGGCCGTGTGCGCGGCGCGTGCTCGAGGGCGGTCACCTCGGCCAGGTCGCGCCGCTGATCGAGCTGCTGCTCGAGCGCCGCCTCGTGGTCGTGATCCGAGAGCTCGACGGCGACGATCCGATGATCGAGCTGGCCCACGAGGCGCTGTCGTCGGCGTGGCCGCGCCTGGCGCGCTGGCTCGACGAGACCCACGAGCAACGGCTCGTGCTGATCCAGGTCGAGGAGGCCGCGGCCTTGTGGCAGCAGCGCGGCCGCCTCGCCGAGGAGACCTGGTCGGGCGGCGCTCTCGCCGAGGCGGTGCGCAAGATCGACACCGACTGGAAGGTCGAGCTGCCCGCCGAGTCGCGGCGGTTCCTCGACGCCGGCCTGGCCCGCACCCGCCGCGCCCGGCTTCGCCGCCGCTGGCTGGTCGGCATGATCGGCGGCCTGCTGATCATGATCACCGCTGCCGCCATCGTTGCGGCAATCGCCGCGATCGCCTTCGCCCGCAGCGAGCGCCGCACCCTCGCACAGCAGGAGATGATCAAGCTCGCCGCCGCGGACATGGGCCGCTTCGAGCTGCGCTTGGTGCCGTTCGACTGGGATCCCGCGACGCATACCTCGCGGCCGCCGTCGTCGCGGCCACCACTGAAGTGGCAGTTCCGCACCGCGAGCAACGAGGACTCCCTCGAGCCGGGCCGCGAGTTCGTCGAGGGCGTCGACCTGCGCCGCGGCACGCCGACCTGGCGCGACGGCATCCTGATCGAGACCGTCGAGGCGCGCTCGGGCCGCGTCTTCCTCGAGATCGACCGCGGCCCCGACTGCGCGCCGAGCCTCATCGTCCTCCAGCGCCTCCCCGGCTACACCGAGCGCGACGGCGCCCACGATGTCACGATCGACGTGCCGACCTGCGCCGCGACCCGCTCGACGATGATCGACATCCCTGCGGGCCCGTTCATTCGAAACGAAGACCGTCCCGACGGCACCACCTTCGATGAGCCTGCCGAGCTGCTCGCGTTCGCGATCGATCGCACTGAGGTTACGCGCAGCGCGTTCGAAAAGTATGGAGTGATGAAGCAGCTGACTGGGGACGACGCGGCGCCGACGGGATTCCGCGATGACATCGTTCCACCACGGCCCGATCACCCTGTCGCTGGCATCAGCTTCATCACAGCGCGAAGCTACTGCCGCTATCTCGGCAAGGATCTTCCGTCCATCGATCAGTGGCAGAAGGCGTTTCGCGGTGGCCTGGAGATCGACGGTCGGCCGAACCCGCTGGCCGACCGCCTGACGACGTGGTCAGCACCGACGAGCGCGCAGCCCGCCAACCTCGCGTACCAGTATCCGGTGATGGCTCCGCTCGCGCCTGTCGGCACGTACCCCGACGACATCAGCCCCTACGGAGTCCTCGACCTCGCAGGCAACGTCAGCGAGTGGACCCTTGCGATGGCGGTCGGGAGAGGGCTACAGGGGCTCCGCGTGGTCGCCGGATCCAACTGGAGCACGCCATTCGAAATAGGTCACCACAAGATCGACTGGCGCAATTCGCGCCACGATCGCTACCTCGACTTCACCCTCGGAATCCGCTGCGTCAATTCGCCGTGACGACAGGAGGGCAGTGGGCGTTTGTGGAGGCTTTGATGTTGGCGTGACGTGCGCCTCGATCGGGCGCAGGGGCGTCGAGTGCGGCCGTCGACGAGTAGAGGTAGGAGATCTCGAGCTCCTTGCGAAAGCCGTTCTCGTCGAAGTCGAACGCATCGATTGTATCGATCGTCCCGTACACCACCCGTCGACCACCCAACGCGCGCGCCAACTTGATCAGCAGGAAACGGCCCTTCTCCTTGCTCGCAGTCGCAGTTTGACAACCGAGCAGACGAACCTGCGCGACGTCATTGAGGTGCTTCGAAAGCAGGCCGGCGACCGAGCCCCCGGTCAGCGGGCCGCATGCAGTCCCGTCGCTCTCGAACAACACCTCTCGACCGAGACGCTGTTTTCCGGGACGGCCGTGATCGAAGATGTCCAGCACATCGACGCGCTGCTGGTTCTTGCCATGATATGAGACGAGCTTGATCAGATCGTCGACCGAATCGCAGCGGGCGACGATCAGCGGGCCGAGGCGATCTACCTTCGCGTCGACGTCATCCATCAGGATGTCGTTGGGGCGCGTCCCGTCGGGTCGCCGGCCGATCGCAAGGATGTGGACGCCCACGGGGTCACCGACTGAGCGCGGCATTGAGCTCCTCCGCCGAGACGGCGTGCCCCATGGCCGCCAGACGCTTGGCCAGCTCGATCACCGCGGCCTGCGCCCGCGTCAAGCGCTTGTCGCCCGCACCGCCCGGCCACTTGCCCTTCACCTTGCGATCGAGATCGTCCGGGTCAACCGCGTTGGCTTCCCCCGCCGCGCGCCACATGGCCTCTGACATCGCCTGATGATTGAGCATCAGAAACACCACGCGATCCTCGCGGCCGGCCGGCCACGGCGCGGCCGGGAGCGGCGTGGAGGGTAGACCGGGGTGGACGATGATGTTGTCGAATGCGACCGTGAAACTGCCAGCGATCTTATCACCATTGGCACAGTTCACGAACTGGAACATGAGTGTCGCGGGTGCACCCGCGGTGGCCTCACTGCGATCGTTCACGAAGACGAGAAACGGAAGGTAGCCGTAGCTGAGTTTTGCCAGCTCCCACCAGAGCAGCTTCGTCCCCGTCGTTGCGGCGATCACCTCCTGGAGGGTCTTGGGCACGTCCATGTCGAGCTCTTCGTTCGTGGTCGTCAGGAACGCTAGATTGTCGGCCATACGTCACTTCCTCTTGAGCTTGAACTGGTTGATCAGGTTGAAGACATGCGCGCGACTGAGCTCGACGCGCTCGGCGACGACGCTGGCGTTCCAGCCGGCGGCCTCGAGCTCGCGGCGCAAGAAGTCGCGTTGAAACTGGCTGGTGGCCTCGTGATACGTGGGCGGCTCGTCGCTGGTGGGCGGGCCGGGGAGGTGGCGGGCCTCGACCTGGGGGGCACGGTCGGCGGTGGCGCGGGCGAGGGCCTGGGCGAGCTCGTTGCGGAGCTGGCGGATGTTGCCGTGGCCGCTCCAGTCGCGGCCTTGCAGCGCGAACCTCAGGCGCTCGGACGCGGGCAAGGAGGGCAGGCCGAGCTCGCGGGCGATGCGCGGCAGCAGATCGTCGACGAGGACGGGGATGTCGTCGCGGCGCTCGAGCAGCGATGGCAGGCGCACCGAGATCACGTTCAGGCGCCAGTACAGATCGGCACGGAAGCGGCCGGCGGCGACCATCGCGGGCAGATCGGCGTTGGTCGCGGCGAGGACGCGGATGTTGGCGTGGACGACCCGCGTGCTGGCGAGCGGGTAGTACTGGCGCGAGTTCAGGAGCTGCAGGAGCTTGGCCTGCGCGGTCAGCGGGATCTCGACGACCTCGTCGAGGAACAGCGTGCCGCCCTCGGCGGCCTCGACCTTGCCCTCGCGGCGAACCGTGCCGGCCCCGGTGTAGGCGCCGGGCATGGTGCCGAACACCTCCGACTCGAACGTCTCCTCGTGCAGCGTCGAGCAGTTGAGCTCGATGAACGGGCCGGCGCGCCGCGGGCTGTTGTCGTGGATCGCCCGCGCCAGCTGGGTCTTGCCGGTCCCGGGATCGCCGGAGAGGAGGACGGTCATGTCGAGGCCGACGAAGGGCTCGATCTGCTCGAACACCCGGGCCAGCGGCTCGCTGCGGCCGATGATGCCGTCGAGGCGCAGGCGATCGCGGAACGGCCGCGTCGGATCGGTGGCAGTCGCGACGGCCCGCGCGGCGATGTCGACGGTGGGACCGACGTGGTCGGCGACCTCCTCGGCGAGAGCGACGGCGGCGTCGGAGAACGGCCCGGCGCCGCGACGGCCTTCGAGATACAGGACGCCGCCGCCGAGATCGCCGATGGGGACGCACAGCACGGCCTCGAGGCGCTGATCGCGCACGCTCGGCCGTGACGCGAAGCGATCGTCGAGAGTCGCGAACGGGACGTGCAGCGTGGTGCGATCGGCGAGCGCGGCGGTGACGATGCCGCGCGAGGTCACGGCGCGGATCTCCTCGGCCTGCTCGGAGGTGCAGCCGTGCGACAGCGTCCACCGCGGCGTGGTGCCGGCGGCGCCGCACAGCTCGAGGTAGCCGCGCGCGGCGTTGGTCGCGGCGACGATCACCTCGAGGAGCTCGCGCAGCGCGACGTCGAGATCGTCGCGCCCGCGCAGCATCAAGACCCGACGATAGACGTCGCGCTCGAGCCGTAGGATGTCCTCGGCTTCCCCCAAGGACTGCCACGGTACACGAAGTCGTGGAGACGGCGCGATCATATTCGCAGCTCAGCGGTTCGCGAACGCGATGAGGTCGACCATCGTGAAGGTGCCGGCGGTGGCGGCGGGCAAGGTCGGCCGCCAGCGGCGAAAGCTGGCGAGCAGGTTGGCAAAGTTGGGTCGGAGCAGCGGCGCGGTGATGTTCGCGATCGGCACGATCGGCGGGCCGGCGGGCAGCGACACGGTGAGCGCCTCGGCGCGGCTGAGCGCGGCGAGATCGCCGAGGTCGCGGATGCGCAGCGGCACGCGCAGCGCGGGCGCGGGCGGCAGGTTGAGGTACGAGTTGCGATCGCCCTGGATCAGCCCGAGCAGCACCTCGGCGACGATCCGGCCGCCGACCGGACCGAGCCGGACGCCGCCCTCGCGCAGCTGGGCCTCGAGCAGGAGGTAGAACCACAGCGGCGTCGACGCGGCGAGGCCCGAGGTCTGGAGGAAGCCGCTGGGATCGAACGCGGCGATCTCGGCGGCGGTCAGCGGCACGATGCCGGGCACCCGGGTCGCCATGTGCTGCGCGACCG
>JAYTAJ010000122.1:0-4889 GCA_043737575.1 Myxococcales bacterium
CGCGCCGACGTCCAGTACCGCGACCTCGCGTTCATCCTGCACTCGGTGCCGTCGCTGCCGACCTACACCGACTTCCCGTCGAACTACGAGCGCACGCCGAACATCTTCGCCGCGGTCGGCGCCGATCAGAACTACGACGGCAAGTACACGCTCGGCTTGCTGGTCGGCATCGAGCTGCCCGCGACCTTGACCTCGCCGACCGGCATCTCGGGCAGCCAGACCGCCGAGGGCCGCTCGACCGCGGTCATCCGCAACAACGGCGGCCAGACGCTCATCAACGTGCTGCCCGAGGGCAAGGAGGCCGCGGCCTCGTACGCGTTCAAGGTGTCGGGCCAGTACGACTTCGCCGAGGTGTTCGCGTTCCTGGTCGACCTCTACTACGTCTACGATCCCAACCAGACCCGCCTCCGCCGCGGCGGCCCCGACGAGGTCTTCCAGTACGAGTTCGGCGAGTTCAACCAGCTCGGCATGAACGTCACCCTCCAGGCGAAGTTCTAGGCCGGCTCGCGGTAGCGACGTTTCGAGATCCGAAATTTTTCAACGATCCGGAAGAGCCGCGCGACGCACCAGCCTCTCCTCGGTGGGCACAGCGCGCTACGCGCCACCGCCCGCGTCGCGCCACCGCCGCGGGCGCGCTTGTCCACCGAGCGCGCTCGCCTCCGCAAAGCCGCTGCCTCTCACGATGGACCGGGTCGATCGTCCAGGGCGATCGGTCCCCACCGTCGCCATCCGGTCGTGAGCAGCCACGTCGTCGGATACGACACCGGCGCCGAGCTCACAACTCCACAACCCGCGCGGTTTCCGGATTTTTTGATCGGTTGGGAACCCGGAACCCGGAGATGCGAAGGATCGCGTCAGGGGGGTGGGTGCGTGGCATGATCGGGGGGATGTGGCGCGCGATGACGTTGTTCGGGATGGTCGCGTTGGTGGGGGAGGCGAGGGGGCAGTGGAGCGAGCCGGATCCGGCGGCGACGGTGGGGCGGTGGAGTGGGACGGTGACGTGGAAGCAGTGTGCGGCGGTGGGGAGTGCGAAGATCGCGCTCGAGGTGGCGCGGGATGGATCGGGGTATCGGATGGATCTGGGGCTGGTGCTGGAGGGGTTGAGGCCGGAGACGCTGGTGCCGCTGGGTGGGGCGACGATCGAGATCGTGAGGGATGATCTGCGGGCGAGCTGGGGGATGAAGGGCGACAAGGCGACGTTGCGGGTCGAGCTGGGGGGTGGGTGTCAGGCGATGGCGGTGTTGCGACGGGACTCGCTGGGGGTGGCGGGGTGTGACGAGGTGGTCGGGCTGCGGGCGATCGCGGCGACGTGCTCGGCGCTGGAGGCGGCGACGCCGCGCAGCGCGGATGGGGCGCTGGCGAAGCTGCGGGTGGGGCGGCGGGTGGCGGCGAAGCAACGGGCGAGCGCGGAGGCGATCTGTCGGAGCGAGGCGCGGCCGCTGCGGGCGGCGTTGCGGGGCGTGGGGTGCGTGCTCGAGCCGTTCGAGGCGCAGGCGGGGCCGCCGATCCGCGAGTGCGACGAGCTGATCGCGACGGTGGTGGGCGCGACGCAGTGCAACCGGATCCCGGTCGACATGAAGCAGCGGCTGGTGGAGCAGATCCGGATCGTGGCGAGGAGCGCGGCGGTGGCGGAGCCGGCGGCGCGGGATGCGCTGATCGAGTCGTGTCGAGCGACGCGGGACGAGATCGTGGAGACGTTGGGGCTGGTGGGCTGCGCGCCGTAGGCCGCGCCTGCCCTTGCGGTGGGCGCGGGCGAGCGGCATGGTCCGCGCCATGGCCGTGGTCGCTGCACCGAGGACGTCTTTCCCCAAGAGCGAGATCTCGATCTTGCTGCTCGAGAACATCCACGCCTCTGCCGACGAGCTGTTCGGCGCCCAGGGGTTTCGCGTCGAGCGGGTGAGCGGCGCGCTGCGCGAGGCGGAGCTGGCGGAGCGGATCCGCGACGTCCACGTGCTGGGGATCCGGTCGAAGACCCAGGTCACGCCGGCGGTGCTGGCGGAGGCGCGGCGGCTCCTGGCGGTGGGCGCGTTCTGCATCGGCACCAACCAGATCGCGACCCGCGACGCCAACAACCGCGGCGTGCCGGTGTTCAACGCGCCGTTCGCCAACACGCGGTCGGTGGCGGAGATGGTGATCGCGGAGATCGTGTTCCTGTCGCGCCAGCTCGGCGATCGGATCCGCGAGGTCCATGCCGGGCGGTGGCGGAAGGTGTCGGCCGGGTGTCGCGAGGTCCGGGGCAAGACGCTCGGCATCGTCGGGTACGGCCACATCGGCACCCAGGTCGGCGTGCTCGCCGAGGCGTTCGGCATGCGCGTCCTGTTCTTCGACATCGCGTCGCGGATGTCGGTCGGCAACGTCCGCGCGATCACCGATCTGCAGATGCTGCTGGGCGAGTCGGACTTCGTGACGCTGCACGTTCCGGAGACGCCGCAGACCCGCGGCATGATCGGCGCGGCGGAGCTGGCGGCGATGCCGCGCGGTGCCCACCTGATCAACGCCAGCCGCGGCACCGTGGTCGACGTCGACGCGCTGACCGACGCGCTGCGCCGCGGTCACCTCGGCGGCGCGGCGATCGACGTCTTTCCCGAGGAGCCGGAGGGCGCGAGCGACGCGTTCCAGTCGCCGCTGCGCGATCTACCCAACGTGATCCTCACGCCCCACATCGGCGGCTCGACCGAGGAGGCGCAGGAGAACATCGGCCGCGAGGTCGCGGCGTCGCTGGTGAAGTTCGTGAACTCGGGGACGACGACGGGGGCGGTCAACTTCCCGCACGTCGAGCTGGCGCAGTCGCCGGGCGCGCACCGCATCCTCAACATCCACAACAACGTGCCGGGCGTGCTCCGCGACATCAACCGCATCGTCTCGGATCGCGGCGCCAACATCCGCGCCCAGCTGCTCGCGACCGACGCCGACATCGGCTACCTCGTCGTCGATCTCGACCACGACGTGTCCGACGACGTGAAGCGCGACATCGGCGCGCTGCCGACCAGCCTGAAGACGAGGATCCTGTATTAGGGCAGGTAGGGCGTCAGATCGACCGCGACCACACCCGGCCCCGGCATCAGTGGATCGGTGCCGAGGTACACCGTGCGGCCATCGGGTGCGATCGCTTGGAAGTCGGTCTCGAACGGAAGCCACGCCAGCGCAGCACCGGTCGCTGCGTCGATGATCTTACGGCGGCCGATGCCGAGCCGAGCGTCGGGCGTGATCGCGAAGATGTCGTCGTTGGTGTCGAACAGCGAGGTCAAGCCGGGCGTGCTCCAGCGGGCGACGCTCCAGAACACATCGGTGGAGCCCGGCACCGGCGCGATGTGCGAGCCGCCGCCCTCGCAGTTCGCGCTCGGCGTGATGGCGACCTGGGCCAGCGCATCGCCGGTCGTGTCGTAGATCGCGAAGCACCCCGTGGACCGTGAGCTGAGGTAGAGCCACGCTCCCGGCCCACGGGCCAAGCGCGGCTCGGGCCAGTAGTTCGAGGCGAGCGCCGCGCCGGTGTGCGGATCGATCAGGAACACCGTGTTCGCGTTGATGTTGGTGTCGGCGACCGCGAGCCGATCGGCGCGCAGCCACTCGACGCGGGCGGGCGGCGACCGCGCCAGCGACAGCCGGGTCCATTCCATCCGCTCGAGATCGATCGTCCCGATGCCCCAGGTGCCCTCGTGCCCGACGTAGAGGGTCTGGCCCGTCGGATCGATCGTGAGATCGGTCGGCTGCTGGTTGGCGAAGAAGGCAGCGACGGGCGCGAGCGTCGCGCGGTTCATGACGACGATCTCCCACCGCTGCGGATCGACCCCATAGAGGAGCGGCCGCACCGGATCCGCGACCAGCGTCAGGAAGCGGTAGCTGGCGAGCGGCAGCGGCGCGACCCGGCGTAGCCCGCGTTGGGGTTCGCTCACGAACCGGTCCAGGTGTCCCCAGTGCAGCGTGCCGGTCGCGCGGTCGTGGTACCAGACCTCCTGATCGTCGAGGGCGAACGTGGTGGCGTACCCGCTGTCCCCGGGGAACGCGGACAGCAAGCGCAGTGTCTCGGCGTCGTGGACGCCGGCGCCGGAGACGATCCAGCGGCCGTTGGCCGACCAGCCGTCGTTCCGCACGCCGGTCGATCCGCGGGTCGTGCCGAGATCGGGCCGGGCGTCGGCGCCCGAGGCTTCGAACTGGTAGCCGAAGAACAACAGCCGCCGGCCGTCAGCGGACAGGACGAGAGACGACAAGGCGCCGCCCTGACCTGAGGTCATCCGCGACGGAGTCTGGTCGAACGTGTACTGCCAGATCCCATCGGTGTCCCGCTCGAAGCGCCGCACCCGCGCCGGGGAGGACAGCAGCCTGGCGATGTAGATGTGCTGCTCGTCGGGAGACAGCTCGAGGTCCGCGTTGGAAGCCACGGCGCTCAGCTCGCGCCGGTCCGAGACGAGACCCGCGGCAAGATCGATCGAGCGCAGCTCCGAGCCCACGCCGACGTAGTACACGAGGCCGGCGCGGGTCACCTCTACCTCGCGCACCGCGTTCGCTGTCGGCACCTGCGCCGTCACCGTCCACGTCGGCGGGACGATCACGCTGATGAGCTCGTCGGTGTTGTGACCGACGACGAGCCGGCTCGCGTCGCTGGCGAGGTCCAGGCCGAGCGCCGGATGGCCGAGACCGACGCGGGCGAGCTGCGTTCGCGTGTGGGTGTCGATGACGACCAACTCGGCAGCGGCGACACCGACGCCGCCGACTAGCGCGTACACGACACAGTGCACGCGATCGTAGACGAGCCGCGTGACGTTGCCGGGGACCGGCAGCGAGCCCGCGGTGCCGGGGGCCATCGGGCCACACGCGCAGCCCTCGTCGGTCACGCCGTCGCAGTTGTCGTCCCCGCCGTCGCAGGTCTCTCCGTGCGGCCCGACGTAGTC
>JAYTAJ010000123.1:0-4888 GCA_043737575.1 Myxococcales bacterium
GTTGGTGGCGTCGCCGAGGTCGAAGTCTTCGTGGCCGGTGTCGGACGGCTGGTTCTGGACCCAGATGAACGAGAACACGAAGAACAGGAGCAAGAGGCCGGCCGGGATGTAGAACAGCCACTCGACGTCGAGGGTCTCGGTGATGCGCTTGCCGACGTCGTACGCGAAGTACAGGCCCAGCGAGATCAGGATGCCGAAGATGCCGCCGAAGGTGCCGCGCTCGCGCAGGTGGAACCACGCGGCGTTGACCTTGACGATCGAGATCGCGCCGAAGCTCTGGAAGTACATGTTCACCGAGAACGCGGTGGTGAACGCGGTCACGGGCGTCATCCCGAAGGTGTTGCCGGTCGCCGCCATGTAGCCCATCCAGATGTTGGCGAGGGCGGCGCCGAACGCCGAGATCAGGATGGTGAAGCGACCGCCGAGGCGATCGGTGAGCGGCCCGTTCACCACCAGCGACAGGCCGTAGACCATCGAGCCGAAGCCGAACACCGCGGCGTACTCGACCTCGGTGAGGCCGATGCCCTGAAACTGCTTGATGTTGTAGCGGCCGAAGTAGAGGAACGAATAGGTGAGGCCGAGCGGCAGCCAGTTGAGCATGCGGCGGCGCTTGAACGCCTTGGAGTGACCGAGCTCGACCTTGGGCAGCCGCCACAGGACGAAGCTGATGAACGCGACCAGGATCAGGATCGGCAGCAGATCGTCGAACAGCGGCTTCGACGGCGTCGGCGGCTTGGCCTTGCACAGCTTGGCGGGCGCGGCGGCGGGCGTCGGGGCGACGGCGTCGACGGTGGGCGCGGGCTGCACCGCGGGGGCGACCGGTGCCGCGGGGGCAGCGGCCGTCGGGGCCGCGGGCGCGGGCTGCGCGCTCGACGATCCGGAGCCGGAGCCGAACCAGATCACCGCGCCGACGACCAGCTCGAGCAAGAAGAAGTAGGCCAGGCCGCGACGCAGGGGCTTCTTGGACATCTTCCTGCGCGGGAAACTACTCGTCGGCGCCCTGCGTCGGCAAGGGCGGCCTTCGTGACGTTCGTGTGACGGCGCGATCGCCACTCCGGACGCCCCGCGTACAATCGGGGCGATGACCTCGTCCGGCCTCCGAGCCTGCCTGCTGTGCGCGCTGCTGTCGATCGCGTGCCCCGGGGGCGCGGCCCGGCCGGTCGCGCCGACCGCAGCGGATCCGTGGCAGCGCGTCGAGGTGCCGCACACCGCGCTGGTGCTGTACGCGTATCCCGACACCATCACCGCCTACGCGCCCGACGATCGCGGCGCCTACGTCGTGCGGATCGGCGGCGACGAGGCCGCGCGGCGGGCGCTGGCCTCGGAGCTGGGCGCGGCCGACGATCTGATCGGTGACGACGGCTACGTCGCGCGGCTCGGCGCCGCCGAGGCGACCGCGCTGGCGGCGCGCGCGGGCGTGGTCGCGGTGACGCCGCTGCAGCCGCGCGATCGGCTCGCCGCGATCGTCGATCGTACGGTCGAGCTGCCCGAGGTCCGCGTCGATCTGTTCGCCGACGCCCGGCCCGACGAGGTCGAGGCGGTCGCGGCGTGGATCGTCTGGCGCGGCGGCACGGTGTCGTGGCGCGGGCGGACCGCGCTGCGGGCCCGGGTGCCGCTCGACGCGCGGACCGAAGCGGCGCGGCTCTCGGTCGTGCGGTGGATCGAGTAGCATCGACCGATGTCGTCTCGCGTCCTCGCCGTGCTCGCGCTCGCCGCCGCCGCTGCCTGCGGGGGCAAGAAGGAATCGGCGGCCGCGCCGCCGCCCGCGGCGATCCCGCTGGCGATCTTTCAGGACGACAAGCAGATCGCGACGACGGCGCTGCTCGGCGCCAAGCCGCGGCCGCTGGTCGAGGTCGCGCCCGGCCTCCCCGCGCCCGACCGATGGCTCGCGATCGTCGTGTTCGACGCCAAGGGCACCGCGACCACCGCGATGGCGCCGAGCCAGAACCACCCCGACGCCGCGGCGGCGCTCGCGGTCGGCACCGACGGCGTTCGCTTCGGCTTCGCGCGCGGCGATCAGCTCGACGCGCCGATCGCGGCGGTGGTGAAGATCGTCATCAAGACCCACGACGATCGCGGCGCGGTCGCCGCCGAGCTCAAGGCCCAGGGCACCGATCAGGGCGCGGGCGACGGCGAGGGCGGCGGCCACGAGCACGAAGGCAAGAAGCTGCCCGCGCCGACCGCGGCGTTGACGATCGCGATCAAGAGCCCGAGCGGCGAGTCGGTGTTCACCGGCGACAAGCTGATCGGGCTGCCATCGATCACCGCGCCCGCGGGCGACATGACCACGCCGGGCTGGAACCTGGTCGACCTGCTGAAGGCCGCGGGGCTCGAGGGCGCGACCGCGATCAACCTGACCGACAGCGAGGGCGCCAACCTCCGCCTCGATCGCGCCGACTTCGATCCGGCGACGACGGTCCTGTACTTCAAGGTCAACCGCAACGGCCAGATCCGCTTCCGCCGCTTCGGCAAGCAGGGCGCGGCGTGGACGATGACGGGCGAGCTGCGCGGCCTCACCCGGATCGCCGTCGTCGAGTAGGGCGATGGCGCCGTCTGCCTCCGACACCACCGCGGTCGACACCGCGTCGCGCGCGACCGATCCCGCCGGAGCGCTGCTGGTGGTCGGCGATGGCCAGATGCGGGTGACGCTGTTCGCGGGCGACGCGCTGACGATCGGCCGCGCCGACGACTGCGACGTCGTGGTCGAGCACCGCGCGCTGTCGCGGCGTCACGCGGTGGTGCGGCGCAGCCCGGCGCTGACGGTGCAGGATCTGGGATCGACCAACGGCACCCGCGTCGCCGCCGACGTCCGTCACGGCGGCGCGCCCGCGCCGCTCGCGGTCGGCACCGCGTTCCACATCGGGCCGTTCTCGTTCCTCGTGGTCGCGGCGCCGAGCGGCGAGGCGTCGTCGATGCGCAGCGGCGTCGAGCGGCTGATCGTCAGCGATCCGTCGGTCGACGAGGTCGCGCCGCTGGTGCGCGAGATCGCGCGCGCCGACGTCAACGTGCTCATCCAGGGCGAGACCGGGGTCGGCAAGGAGGTGCTCGCGACCACGCTGCACGCGCTGTCGGCGCGGCCGGGGCCGCTGTCGCGCATCAACTGCGCGGCGCTGTCGGAGTCGCTGCTCGAGAGCGAGCTGTTCGGCCACGAGAAGGGCGCGTTCACCGGCGCGGTCGCGACCAAGGTCGGGCTGCTCGAGGCCGCGGCCGGCGGCACCGTGTTCCTCGACGAGATCGGCGAGCTGCCGGTCGGCATCCAGGCCAAGCTCCTGCGCGCGATCGAGGCCCGCGAGATCCTGCGGCTCGGCGCGACCCGGCCGATCGCGATCGAGGTCCGCTTCGTCGCCGCGACCAACCGCCAGCTCCCGGCCGAGATCGCGGCGGGGCGGTTCCGCGAAGATCTGTTCTTCCGCCTCGACGGCGTCACGCTGCACGTCGCGCCGCTGCGCGAGCGCCGCGGCCGGATCGTGCCGCTGGCCCAGCGCTTCCTCGACGAGGCCGCGACCCGGCTCGGCCGCGGCACGCTGCGCGCGTCGCCCGATCTGTTCGCCGCGCTCGAGGCCCACGACTGGCCGGGCAACGTCCGCGAGCTGAAGGCGGTGATCGAGCGCGCGGTGCTGCTGGCGCGCAGCGCCGAGATCGGCGCGCGCCACCTGGCGTTCGCGCCGCGGCGGCGCGACCAGGTCGAGGCCCCACCGCCCGCGGCACGGCGCGAGCCCGAGCTCGACGCGCTGACCGCGGCCCAGCGCGACGACCGCGCCCGGATCGTCGGCGCGCTCGAGACCTGCATCGGCAACCAGACCCGCGCCGCCAAGCTGCTCGGCATGTCGCGTTCGACCCTGGTCACCAAGATGACGACGTACCGGATCCCGCGGCCGCGCGGGTAGGCTGGTAGAGTGCGCGGCGATGCGTAGTGGCGATCCGACGCAGCCGCTCGACGTGACCGAGCCCTACCTCGACGGTAGCGGCGCGCCGATCGGCGGCCAGCTCGGCCGGTTCCGCGTCGACGGGATGCTCGGCCGCGGCGGCATGGGCATCGTGCTCGACGCCTACGATCCCGAGCTGGCGCGCGCGGTCGCGGTGAAGCTGTTGCGGCCCGACGTCTGGGGCGACGAGGCCGACGTCGATCGCGCGCGGCTGGTGCGCGAGGCCCAGGCGATGGCGAAGCTGTCGCATCCCAACGTCGTCACCGTCTACGAGGTCGGCGTCGTCGACGGCCAGGCGTTCCTCGCGATGGAGCGCGTCGACGGCGAGACCCTGCGGGCGTGGCAGGCGCGCGGCCGCACCGCCGCCGAGGTGATCGCGATGTACGTCGCGGTCGGGCGTGGCCTCGCCGCCGCCCACGCCGCCGATCTGGTGCATCGCGACTTCAAGCCCGAGAACGTGCTGGTCGGTCGTGACGGCCGCGGCCGGGTCGGCGACTTCGGCCTGGTGTCGAGCGGGCTCGCGATCGGCTCGGGCGACGCCCGCGACGCCGCGATCGACACCGGCCTGACGGTGCGCGGCTCGGTCATGGGCACGCCCGCGTACATGGCGCCCGAGCAGTGGGCCGGCGCCGCGATCGACGCCCGCACCGATCAGTTCGCGTTCTGCGTCGCGCTGTGGGAGGCGGTGTACGGCGAGCGGCCGTTCGCGGGCACCGACGGGCCGGCGATCCGCGAGGCGGTCCTCGGCGGACAGCGACGGCTGCCGCCGCGGGGGTCGCGCGCGCCGTCGTGGCTGTTGCCGATCCTGGCGCGCGGGCTCGAGCGCGAGCCCGATCGACGGTGGCCGAGCCAGACCGCGCTGCTCGACGAGCTGACCCGGCGATCGGCGCCGCGGCGGTTGCCGCTGCTCGCGATCGGCGGCGCCGCGGTGGTCGGCGGGGCGGTGGTGATCGCGCTGCTGA
>JAYTAJ010000124.1:0-2093 GCA_043737575.1 Myxococcales bacterium
CCAGCGATCGGACGTCGCGGTAGCCGAGCTCGGCGAGGGTGCGGGCCGCGAGCACCGAGCGGTTGCCGCTGGCGCAGTAGACGACGATCGGCGTCGCCGGATCCGGGATCGCCGCGGCGATCCGCTGCTCGACGAAGCCGCGCGGGATCAGGATCGCGTCGGCGACGAACCCGGTCGCCGTCTCGTCCGGTTCCCGGACATCGAGCCAGCGCGCGGCGACCGTCGTGGCCTCGGCCACCGCGACCTCGCGCACGCCGGCGCGGAGCTGCGCGACGTGCTCGCTGAAGCTGGCCATGGCCGTAACCTAGCGTGCAGGGGCCTGCTTGGTCGATGTGGTTGCCAAGTCGCCGCGAACTCGGTACATGTGGTGGACGCTGGTGGCGACGCCAGTCGGAGGATCCCCATGGCCACGCTGTTCCGCGAGAATTCCAAGCCCGACGCTGCTCCTCCCCCGCCCGCGGATCTGCCCGCGAGCCTCGACACGCTCATCGGCCTGACCCCGATCGCCGCGACCAAGGTGAACGAGATCCGCGACGCCGAGGCGATCGAGGCCGAGATGGGCCTGCGGCTGCGCGTGGTCGGCGGCGGCTGCGCCGGCTTCTCCTACGATCTGTACTTCGACGCCGCGACCGAGGTCGATCAGCAGTTCGAGCTGTCGGGCGTCAAGGTCGTCGTCGACGAGATGAGCCTGATGTACCTGGTCGGCACCGAGATCGACTACGTCGAGGGCTTGTCGGGCGCGGGCTTCAAGTTCCAGAACCCGAACGTGAAGACGACCTGCGGCTGCGGCTCGTCATTCTCGGTGTAGTGGTGCGAGCCCGATGTCGACCGACATCGGCACGCTGCTGATTCGTGAGCTCGGCGCCGCGCAGGTGATCCTGCCTGGCGATGATCGGCTCGCTGACTACGCGCGCGACGAGAGCCCGGCCGGGCCCTTCCCCGCCGATGCCGCCGCGCGGTGCCGCACGACCGAGGAGGTCGCCGCGGTGCTGCGGCTGTGCGCCGAGCATCGGGTGCCGGTCACGCCGCGCGGCGCCGGCAGCGGGCTGACCGGCGGCTGCCTGCCGATCCGCGGCGGCGTGGTGCTGTCGGTCGAGACCATGCAGATCGTGAAGGAGATCAGCACCGACGATCTGGTCGCGGTCGTCGAGCCCGGCGTCATCACCGGATCGCTGCAGACCCTGGTCGAGGCCGAGGGCCTGTTCTATCCGCCCGATCCCGCCAGCCTCGAGTACTGCTCGATCGGCGGCAACGCGGCGAACAACGCGGGCGGACCGCGGGCGTTTCGCTACGGCGTCACCCGCGAGTACGTCCTCGGCCTCGAGGTCGCGCTGATGGGCGGCGAGGTGCTGCGGGTCGGGCGCCGCTGCGCCAAGGGCGTGACCGGCTACGATCTCACCGCCGGCTTCGTCGGCTCCGAGGGCACGTTCGGCGTGATCACCGAGCTGACGTTGCGGCTCCTGCCCAAGCCGCCCGCGGTCGCGACCTTGCTCGCGGTCTTCGCCGACGTCGGCAGCGCCGGCCGGGCCATCACCGCGCTCATCGGCCGCGGCATCCGGCCGCGCGTGATCGAGCTGGCCGACAAGACCTCGATCGACCACATCCGCGGCCGCTCGCGCTACGCGTTCCCGGCCCACGCCGGCGCCATCGCGCTCATCGAGGTCGACGGCGATCCCGACTCGCTCGACAGCCAGATCGAGCGCCTCGGCGAGGACTGCGAGGCGGCCGGCGCGCTCGACATCTTCGCCGCCAACGATCCCAACGAGCGGCGCGCCCTGTGGGAGGCCCGCCGCGCGATCTCGCCCGCGCTCAAGGAGGCGCACGCGATCAAGATCGCCGAGGACGTCTGCGTCCCGCGCGGCGCGATCGGCGAGATGCTGGCGCGGGTCGATCGCATCAGCGCCGACGTCGGTCTGCCGATCGCGGTGTTCGGCCACGCCGGCGACGGCAACCTGCACGTGAACGTGCTGTCCGACGAAGATCCGGCCGATCCCGCGGCCCAGGCCAAGGTCTGGCGCGCGGTCCACCAGGTGTTCGCCGACGCGGTCGCGCTGCGGGGCACGCTGTCGGGCGAGCACGGCATCGGCATCATC
>JAYTAJ010000125.1:0-2092 GCA_043737575.1 Myxococcales bacterium
GCCGCTCCTGGCGCGGGTCGGGCTGCGCACCGATCACCACGCGGTCGGCCTGACCGCGCTCGGCCACGTCGGCCGCACCCTGCGCTGGCTCGGCGTCGGCGAGGCCGCCGCGGTCGGCGTCGATCAGGACGCGCGCGCGCTCGATCTGATCGCGACCTGGCGCGGCCGCTGGGACGCGACGTCGGTGCGGATGCAGGGATCGTGGCACCGCAGCGCGCGCCGCGAGTCAGCCCACGCCGCGGGCGGCGACGCGCCCGCGATCGGCTACGCCTACGTGCCCGCGCCCGATCCCGCCGCGGGCGACGCGATCGATCGCGCGATCCGCATCGCGTGCGCCGACGGCCCCGCCACCAGCGATCCCTACCTGCAGATCCCGAACTGCCGGCTCCTGCGCGGCTACTACTGGACCGGCGGCGTCGGCGCCCTCACCGACGTCGTCCAGGATCGCCCGACCGTCACCGCCGACGTCGAGCACCGCCGCGGCGAGCACCTGCTCGGGCTCGGCGTCACCGCCGAGGACGCGCGGGTCGTCTTGACCCAGCGCTACAGCGGCGGCTTCCAGCGCCAGCACCTCGGCGACGACGTGTTCATCGACACCCGCCTGGTCCAGCTCGGCGGCGGCGCCGACGACTGCGACGGCGAGCCGTGCACGTTCGTCGACGCGGTCGCGACCACGTACCGCACCCGTCACGCCGCGGTGTACCTCACCGACACCTGGCGGCCCGACGACGACGTCGCCGTCGAGTACGGCGTGCGCGCGCAGTCGACCCAGGTCGGCACCGCGCTGGTGGTGCGCGACCTGCTGCCGCGGATCGGCGCGTCGTGGGACTTCCTCGGCCGCGGTCGATCGCGGCTGTTCGTCGGCTGGGGCCAGTACGCGCAGGTGCTGCCGGCCGGGACCGGCGAGGCGCTGTTCGCCAGCCCGTCGCGCTTGCAGACCGTCACGTTCGCGGGCGACGCGTCGTCGACGATCGCGGGCGGCGACCGCGGCTCGGTGCGGCCCGGCACCAACGGCACCCGGGTCGACGAGGCGGTGGTCGGCGTCGAGCTCGGCGTCGCCGACGTGGTGCGGCTCGGCGTCAGCCTGCGGCAGCGCCACCTCGGCCGCGCGCTCGAGGACGATCTCGGCGAGCTGGCGACCGCGGGCCGCCGCGGCGGGGTCCGCGCCACCCGCGAGCTCACCGAGGCCACCGCCTGGCTCGAGAACGCGCCGACCGCGCGCCTCGGCGTGCGCTTCGGCTACGCGTGGTCGCGGCTGCGCGGCAACTGGCCCGGGCCCTACGATCCGGTCGAGGGCTACACGCTGTCGACCTCGTCGCGCTTCGACCGCGGGCCGATCGGCGAGGTCAACGCGACCGGCGCGCTGCCCAACGATCAGCCGCATCGGTTCTTCGCCGAGCTGGCGCTGCGCAGCGGGTGGCGGGGGTTCGCGATCGACGGTGGCCTGCGCGCCACCGCCGCGTCGGGCCGACCGATCGACGCGCGCCTCGGCTTCGATCAGACCTTCGCGATCCCGCGCGGCAGCGCCGGTCGCTTGCCGGTGATCGCCGCCGCCAACCTGCACCTCGGCGCGCGCCGCGGTCGCTTCGCCGCGACCCTCGACGTCTTCAACCTGTTCGACCGCCGCGCCGTCACCGCGATCGACGATCGCTACGCGTCCGACGCCCGGCCGGTGAGCGGCGGCGATCGCAGCGATCTGATCTGGCTGAAGGACGCGTTCGACGACGGTCCGGCGCGGACCAATCCCGGCTACGGCCTGCCGACCCGGCACCAGGCGCCGCTGACCGTGGTGCTCGGGATCGCCGCCGAGCTGTGGTGACGACCGTCGTCGTCTTCGTCGGGCTCGCCGCGCTGGTCGCGATCGTCGCGTGGCGTCCGCACGGCTGGGGGCCCGCGCTCGGCGCGCTGGTCGCGGTCGGCTGCGCCGCGGCGGTCGGCGCGATCGGCTGGGGCGACGTCGGCGCCGCGCTGCGCGCGCAGTGGCGCGCCTTCGTCACCCTCGCCGCGGTGATGACGATGACGTCGGCCGCCGAGCGGATGGGCCTGCTCGAGCACCTCGCCGCGTGGATCGAGCCCCACACCCGCGGCCCGG
>JAYTAJ010000126.1:0-2090 GCA_043737575.1 Myxococcales bacterium
CGCCGCGGCCCGCGCCTGGCGGCACGCTGCCGCCGCCCGTCGGTGGCGGACCGCTCGGCGCGCCGCCGTCGGTGCCGACCGCGCCGATGATGGGGACGATGGCGCCGCCGCCGATGATGGCGCCGCCACCCGCCGCGCCGCCGCTCATGGCCGCCGCGCCGGCCGCGCCCGCGCCGATGCCGCATCCCGCCGGGGAGCTGCGCGCCCCGGTCCCCGCGCCGTCACCGTCGCCCGCCCCCGCGGCGCGACCTCGCCTGGTCGGCGCGGGCGCCCGCAAGATCGCGCCGCGCGCGGTCGCTGCGCCGCTGCGCCGCGGCGTCCTGCTCGAGCCGCTCGATCCCAAGGTGATCAAGATGCTCGATCTGCAGGCGCAGATCCTCGAGCGCCTGCGATCGAAGCTCGACCTCGATCGCATCCCGGTCGAGCGCCTCGGCGACGAGGAGCTGTGGCAGAAGGCCGAGCGCGCGATCGTCGAGATGGTGACGCAGCTCGAGAGCTCGGGTGAGCTGCCGAAGTACGTCGATCAAGACGGGCTGATCAAGGAGACGCTCAACGAGGCGCTCGGCCTCGGGCCGCTCGAGGATCTGCTCGCCGACGACAAGATCGACGAGATCCTGGTCGATCGCCGCGATCGGGTCGTGGTCGGCAAGGACGGCGCGCTGCGCGGCTCGGGTCGCGCGTTCTCGTCCGACGATGTCCTGCGCCGCGTGGTCGAGCGGCTGGTCGCGCCGACCGGCGCGGTCGTCGACGACGATCATCCGGTGATCGACGTCCGGCTGCGCGACGGCACCCGGCTCACCGCCGCGGTCGCGCCGGCGTCGGTCCACGGCCCGTGCCTGATCCTGCGCAAGCCGGTCCGGGTCCGCCGCACCCTCGGCGATCTGGTCGGCGCCAACACGCTGTCCACCGCGATGGCCGACTTCCTCACCACCTGCATCGCGGCGCGGCGCAACCTCGCGGTGTGCGGCGCGGCCGGCGTCGGCAAGGCCTCGGTGCTCGCGGCCTTGGTCGGCGGTGTGCAGGACGGCGAGCGGGTCGTCACCGTCGAGGACGTCGCCGAGCTGTCGCTCGATCGCGACGACTGGATCGCCCTCGAGACCCGCCCCGCCAACGACAAGGGCCCCGCGGTCGGGCTCGGCGCGCTGTTCGGCAGCGCGCTGCGGTTGCGACCCGATCGCGTCGTCGTCGGCGATCTGCGCGGCGCCGAGGCCCTCGAGGTCGCGGGCGCGTTCGGCTCGGCGGTCGACGGCGCGATGGTCGCGCTCACCGGCGACGGCGCCCAGGCCGCGCTGGCGAGGTGGGTCGCGCTCGCGCAGCTCGCGGCGCCCGGCGCGGCCGAGCCCGCGGTCCGCGAGCTGGTCGCCGCCGCGTGCGACATCGTCGTCCACGTCGCGCGCTTCCCCGACGGCGGCCTGCGCATCGTCGGCATCGACGAGATCCTCGGCGTGCGCGAGGTCGGCTTCGACACCCAGACCCTGTTCTCGTACCGCGGCGAGGACGGCGGCTACGCCGCGACCGGCGCGGTGCCGCGGTTCTGGGCCGAGCTCGACGCGCGCGGCATCCAGGCCGACGCCAGCGTCTTCAAGGCGTAGCGGTCAGCGGCGGTGGCGTCGCGGCGGCGGCGCGTCGGTGCAGACCTCGAAGGTCGCATCGTACGAGCCGTCGGCGTTGGCGTGGTAGACCGGCGCGCCGCAGCGACCGTCGACCGCGGCCGCGCTCGGACGGGCCGCGGCCTGGCGCTGCGCCTGGACGTGGGCGCGATGGGCGCGCTCGGCGGCGTCGGCCCGGTAGCCGTGACCGTGACCGTGGCCGTGCATGCCGTGGCCGCGGTGGTGCGGCCGCGGCGTCAGCGTCATCGCCGCCATCGCCAGCGCGAGGGACAGCGTGCTGCCGAGGACGAACAACGGGCCGAGCAGGCCGACCGGGCGTCTGGGAGCCATCACCTCGCGGCGCAGTGGGTCCATCGGATCACGATAGCATCGGTCGCGCGCGCGCTTCGATCATTCGATGGGGCTTGCCGCCCTGGCCAGTCGACTCGCCGCCTGTCCGGCCGGCCGGACAGCGCCTGCGGTAAACGCGCAGGATCGTGC
>JAYTAJ010000127.1:0-11243 GCA_043737575.1 Myxococcales bacterium
GTGCCGGTCCAGCTCGAGTCGAGGAGCACGACGAAGAAGTCGTTGAACGCGCTGCAGACCCACTCGGGGAACTCGGCGGAGTAGAAGGTCGCGGCGAACGAGAACGACTTGGCGTTCGACGGCGCGCGCACGCGCAGCGTGAGCATGACGGGATCCTGCGCGGGGCTGCCGCTGGTCGGCGCGGGGCAGCCGGGCGCGTTGGGCAGGAGGCCACCGTTGGCAGCGAGCCAGTCGGCGGGGAACGGCGAGCTGGTCTGCCAGTTCTGCGACGGCCGCTCGAAGTCGACGTGGCTCGGGTTGGTCTGGCCGACACCAGCGGCGGTGCCGCTCGAGAACAGCGCGAGCGCGAGGCCGGACTGCGGCGTGAGGCCGGTGCCGAAGTTGGGGCGGATCGAGTGCGACCCGGCACCGGGGTTGCCCTGGCCGTTGGCGAGCGACAGCGTGGCGGTGATGACGCCCCACTGCCGCGACTCCTCGGTCACGATCTGGCAGAGGTCGATCGCGCGCGCGTAGTCGAGGGCGTTGGACGGGCTCGACGGCAGGCCGATGTCGCACGCGAGCTCGGGGTTGTCGACGGCGCCGTCGCAGTCGTCGTCGAAGTCGTTGCCGATGGCGTCGAAGGCGCCGGGGTTGACCAGCTCGGGCTGACCGCACACGGCGGTCGAATCGCAGCAGTCGTTCTCACAGGTGGCGAAGCCGTCGAGGTCGTTGTCGATGTTCTCGTCGATCATGCCGGAGCAGTCGTCGTCGACGCCGTTGCCGCACAGCTCAGGCGACGGCAGCAACTGACCGACGCACTGGCCCCAGGTGCCAGACGGCTGGCAGATGCGCTGACCGCCGTGACACGGGCCGACCCCGTCGGTGGCGGCGGCGGCGTCGTAACAATCCAGCATGTCGCCGGGCGTGCAGTCGGTGGTGCAGTTGCCGCCGCTACACAGCTGACCGGCGCCGCACAGCGTGCCGCATTGGCCGCAGTTGAGGATATCGGTCTCGAGATCGGCCTGGGGGCACTCGGCGTTCTCGGGCTCGGGCGCGGGGCCGCACGCGAGCAAGCAGAGGGCGAACGTGGCAAGCAGCGGAGTGACGACGCGCATGGCTGGCTCCTTGGCCGACTCTCGCCCCTCGGCGCGATCGGACGAGGGAATCTCCCATCGAAACCGGGCTCCACACAAGCCCGGACTTGCGGGTGCTGTGGTCAAATTCCGGCCATGCCGATGACCACCACCCCCTCGGGGCTCCAGTACGAAGACACCCGCGCCGGCACCGGCGCCAAGCCGACCACGGGCCAGACGTGCGTGATGCACTACACAGGCTGGCTCTGGGTGAACGGTACCAAGGGCGCGAAGTTCGACAGCTCCCTCGACCGGGGCGATCCCTTCGAGTTCCCGATCGGCCGCGGCCGCGTCATCAAGGGCTGGGACGAGGGCGTGGCGTCGATGCAGGTCGGCGGCGCGCGGACGCTGCTGATCCCGCCCGACCTGGGCTACGGGCCGCGCGGCGCGGGCGGCGTGATCCCGCCGAACGCGACGTTGCTGTTCGAGGTCGAGCTGCTCGACGTGCGCTGACGGTCACGTCCGCGGCCGCGCGGGCACTCCGACCGCGACGGTGCGGGCCGGGATCGATCGCACCACGGTCGCGCCGGCGCCGATCGTCGACCACGCGCCGATCGCGACCGCGGGGATCGCGTGGCTGCCGATGCCCATCAGCACGCCATCGCCGAGCGTCACCGCGCCCGACAGGTGGACGCCGGGCGCGACGTGGACGGCGTCGCCGATCACGCAGTCGTGATCGATCGACGCGCTGGTGTTGACGATGGTGTGGCAGCCGATGCGCGCGTCGGGCTGGATCACCGCGCCGGCGAAGACCACGGTGCCGGCGCCGAGCCGCACGGTCTCGTCGACGAACGCCCGCGGGTGGACCAGCGTCGCGAACGTGCAGCGGGCGCCGCGGGTGACGCGATCGCGGGTGGCGTTGTCGCCGATCGCGACGATCACCAGCGCGGCGGGATCGTCGAGGGCCAGCGCCGACCGACCGTCGATCGCCACGCCGAGGACGGCCTGGCCCCAGCGCGCGGCGTCGTCGTCGACGACCCGGGTGACCTTCCACCCCGCCGCCCGCGCCGTCGCGACCACGACCTTGGCGTGGCCGCCCGACCCGACCACGACGATCGAGGGGGCGGTGCGCGACGACATGCGCTGATACTACTGCGGGGTGAGCTTGCGCGCGGTGCCGGGCGCGATGATCGCCTGGTTGAAGCCGAGCTGCTGGCCGAAGCTGCCGCTCAGGTTCTCGACGCCGATCGTCGCGCCGTTGTCGTCGGTGTCGGGGGTCGCGCCGTTGGCGGCGTGCATCGGACCGTAGACGAAGTCGATCACACCGCCAGCGTGGAAGATCGCCTGGAACTGCACCCGCACCGCGGGCGAGCCCCACAGGTGACCGACCCACTGGTACGTGACGGTGGTGCCGACCGCCTTGCGGCACAGCGACAGGTTCTGCAGGTCCTGCCAGAACGGCGCGACCACGCCGTCGGGCACGCCCGCGGTCGGGATCGGCCGGTTGTCGAAGAAGCCGAGCGTCGGATCGGGATCGGCGACGGCCGTGGTGTCGAAGGCGACCCAGCCGTTGGCCGCGACCTTGAACGTCGTCGGCGGCGCCTCGCCGAACAGCGGGAAGCCGGTGAGCGCGGCGGGGAAGGTGTCGAACAGCACCTCGTCGTCGAGCGCGTCGCCGAGGCTGACGCCGCCGCCGACGCAGGCATCGGCGTACGCGATGGTCGGCGCGGTCACGACGTACGGCCGCGGGATGATCGCGTTGACGGTCAGGTCGACGTTGCTGGTGACCACGGGTGTCTTGTTCTCGACGGTCCACGCCACCCAGTCGTTGGGCGCCACGTTGAACCGCGCGGCGAGGGTCTCGTCACCGCCGGCCAGCGTGTTGTCGAAGGTCCCGATGCCGACCTCGTTGGCGTTGACCCGCACCTCGCGCAGATCGACGGTGAGCTGCCCGGGATGCACGAGCGCGGTCATCGACGTGCCCTGGGGCGCGAACGCGATGAAGCGGAAGGGCGCGCCGGCGGCGAGCGCGGTGATCACGCGCGCGAGCGGCGCCGCGGTGAGCGTGCCGAGGTTCACCACGTTCGGACGGTTCCGCACCAGCAGCGAGTACGTCGGGTCGGTGCCGGGGGTCGCGGTCGGCCGCACCCGGATCAAGAAGTCGCGGGCGTCGCGGGCGAGGATGCGGCCGAGCGGGGCGAACGGCGCCGCGGCGGGCTGGTTGCCGCCGAACGCGGGGAACAGGTTGCCGGCGGGGATCGTGGTCGGCGGCGTGCCCGAGCGCAGCCAGCCGCTCGAGCCGAGGTCGTACGACTCGAGGCTGACGTTGCTGCCCACGCCCCAGTTGGCGGTCGCGGTGACGCCGAGCTCGATCCAGATCGGATCGGTCAGATCGAGAGTGTGGAACCGGTTGCCGAGCGCGAGCGCCTGGTTGTCGACCGCGGTGCCGAGGGTGATCGGCGTGGTCGCGACGTCGGTGACGGTCGACGTGATCGTGTAGGTGCCGCCCGGGATGCCGACCGCGGGGTTGCGCGCGACGAAGTAGTAGCGACCCGGCGTGAGGAAGCGGACGAACTCGCCCTGGAACAGCGTGCGGCCGGTGCCGCCGAGCGCGTTGATCTCGGCGATGAGGTCGAGGCCACCCTCGGCGGTGAACAGATCGCGGCGCACGATCAGCATGTCGATCGGCTTGGAGGCGACCAGGTTGAAGTGCTTGATGCCGGCGGCCGCGACGTCGAAGTAGAGGTAGTTGAAATCGGCGTAGGTGGCGGTCGCCGTGGTGCCGTTGCGCTCGACGACGGTGAGGACCGGCGTGCCGGTGGTCGGCAGGGGCTGGGCGTCGATGTCGAACAGCTGGAACGTGTACTGCTGTGGCGCGAGCGCGAAGTTGTACTCGGCGTCGGCGACCAGCGTGACGACGTCACCGGCGTTGAGCCCGCCGATGGTGTCGAACGGCGGGATCGGGCCGAGCGAGCTCGACTGCGACGCCGCCGACGCGGCGAGGACGCCGTTGCGCAGCGTGACGTAGGCGGGGGACCACGCGGTGTCGGAGGTCTGCTGCGACACGTCGAGGATGTCGCCGACGCCGTTGGCGGTGTGGGTGTAGAGGCGGACCCGACCGGTGTCCTCGCCCGCCGTCGACGGGAGGGTCAGCGCGACCGGGGTCGGCGTCGCGACGTGCTTGACGGTCGCGAAGTAGCAGCTGTCGGGGTTGCCGGCGCCGGCGTCGCCGAGGAACAGCGACCGCGCGTCGGTGACGAGGAGCGCGTAGGTGCCGGCCGCGGGGAGGAAGATCTCGCGCTTCGCGGTGTCGCCCGCGAGGTTGATGCCGATGCGCTGCCAGTTGCGCAGGAGCGTCGCCAGCGACTGATCGGCGTTGACGGCGATGAAGCCGGCCGACAGGCCGTGGATGCCGTCGGTGGTGATCTCGAGGACCATCGGCGCGCCCGCGGTCACGAGCCAGGTGTCGTAGTCGGCGTCGAGGTTGCCGTCGTTGTCGGCGTCGGTGGTCGCGGTGACGCAGCCGTAGAAGTAGGTCGAGGCGTCGAGCGCGGGGGCGTCGAACATGCCGGCGATGTTGGCGTCGCCGGGTCCGTTGGGCTCGACGTTCTCGATGAAGTCGGCCATGCCCTCGAGCAGATCGTCGTCGGGGATGCACTCGCCGGCGACGTGGGTGGTGCCCTCGGCGCAGGCGTCGGGGTCGAGCACGCAGGTGCCGGTCGGCGCGTCGAAGACCGTGCCCTGCGCGCACACGACGGTGCCGTCGGGGACGCAGGTGTCACCGGCCAGCACGGTGCCAGGACCGCAGTCCTGCGCGACACACTGGCCGTTCACCGCGGTCGTGTTGGGGCCGCACTCGACACCGTTGTCGCCGCAGCTCGCGGTGGCGAGCACCGCCGCGGCGGCGAGCCCGAAGAAGGGAAGCAGGGGAATAGGTCGCGTCATGGACGCGGAACGTCACCGAAGGTCCGGTCGGAGTCAACCGCTGATGGTGGCCCCCGGGTTGTGCTAGAACCCAGGCGTCGTATGCGCCCGGGTTCGATCGCTCTTGGAGTGGCCGCCGCTGCCGTCGCGGTCGGTGGGCTCTACCTGTACCTGTCGCTCGACGGCGAGGCCGCGGCGCCGACGCCCGAGCAGGCGCTCGCCGCCGCCCGCGCCGACCAGCCGAAGCCGTCGGACCCTGGCGATCGCCCGACCGAGGTGCGCGATCGGGCGCGGGCCGGGATGCCGCCGCGCCGCGCGAACCACACCCCCGATCAGGCCGACACCGCCCAGCGGGTCGGGCTGCCGGCACCGCAGGTCGACCTGCGCAAGGACGGGACCGGCGTCCTCGACGACGAGCCCGCCAAGTTTCGCGCCGACCTGGTGAACCCGCAGGAGTACGACAAGCCCACCGCGGAGCAGTCCGAGATGGCGCTCGAGGCCAACAAGCTCTACGACAAGGGCGACTTCGACGGGGCGCGCAACCTCGCGCAGAAGCTGCTCACGCAGCTGCCCAACAACGTCAAGCTGCTCCGCGTCGTGGTGTCGTCGTCGTGCATCATGGGCGAGGGCGAGGTCGCGCAGAACTACGCCGCGAAGCTGCCGCAGGGCGACAAAGAAGCGATGGTCACGCGCTGCTCCAAGTTCCAGATCGATCTCAAGTAGCCAAGTCGAAGAAGAGGAAGCTGTAATGTCGAAGAGCCTAGTCGAACGGATCGGCGTCGCCCCCCACCGCGAGAAGGTGGTGACGGAGTGCGTCGCGCTCGTCGACGGACAGGTGAAGGCCAAGGGCGGGTTGTCGGGCATCGCGATCAAGGGCGTCTACGCCACGGTCAAGACCTTCAAGCGCGGCTTCGTGCCGTCGGTCGTGAACGCGTTGCTCGACGACTGGCTGACCAAGCTGCAGCCGCACCACGACAAGTGGCAGGCGGGCGCCAGCGGCACGTTCGCCGAGTTCGTGATCGCTCGCTCCGACGATGTCGCCGAGGACCTGCTGTCGGTCACCGATCAGCGCGCCAAGAAGAGCGAGCACGGCACCGTGAAGAAGCTCTACGAGAAGAACCGCGGCTCGGCCAAGAAGAACGTCGTCGAGTCGATCCCCGATCTGGCGCGCATGATCGAGCGCCACCTCACCGAGTCCGACAAGTCTATCCCTGCACCCGGTGCGTAGCGCGCGACCATCGGCGCACGATCGGACAGGGTCGCGTGGCGCGAGCTCACCCGAGTGCATCAGCGCGTTGCCCGCGTCTCCGTTCCGTCTCCGTCTCGCGGGGAGCTCGCGCCACGGTGACCCCGCCCGATCGCGCGTCGGGTTCAACGTGCCACGCACAGGCCCATCAGCGCGTCAGCGCTGATGATCAAGAAGGTACACCATGAGGTAGCCCTCGGCGGTGCGGCGCGGGCCGGGGGCGCCACTCATGAGGCGGAAGTCGGCGGCGAGCTGCCGACGGTTGTACGAGCGGTACAGCGCCATCGGGTCGATCTCGCGCGAGTGCTCGAGCTCCTCGATGGGGCGGCCAAGCACGCTCGACGCCCACGCGGTGCTGACGGTGCGGCGGCCCTCTTCGCGCATCTTGCCGCGCAGGCTGCCGAGCTCCTCGTACGTCATGTTGAACAGGAACTCGTCGAACGCGGCGGTCTCGGCCGGGTCCATGTCGTCGCGCGCGAAGAACTCGAGCACCTCGGCCGAGCAGTCCTCGCAGCCGAGGCGGAACGTCTCGGTCGCGCCGACCATGCAGCCGAAGTCGCTGGTGATGCGGTTGCGCGCGTGCCACGCCGACTCGAGCAGCGGCGCGAAGTCGTCGATCTCGAGCGTCGCGTCGTCCCAGATCGTGATGAGCTGATCGGCGCAGCGGCGCTTGATGCGAGTGGTGACGTCGGGCTTGCGCAAGAGCGCGAGGAACAGCTCCTCGCACAGGAGCGTGTAGATCGACTGCGCCAGCTCCTCGTTCAGGTCGTGGATGACGCGCGCGGTCTCGGCGGCGCCGCCGTCGCTGCGCGCCGCGACCGCGGAGGTCGCCTTGATGAAGGCGCGCAGGAAGTTGATCTTGGTGAGCAGCGCGGTGCGCGACAGCGTCGCCTTGAGCGGCAGCATCAGATCGCCCGACAGCCCGTCGAGGGTGATCAGGTGATCGATCAGCGTCGACTCGTTGCGGTGCTCGCCGCCCATCGCGGTCGGCGCCCGCAGCGGCCTCGAGCTCGCGAGCAGCGCGTTGGTCTCGCGCAGCTGGCCGATCAGATCGCGCAGGATCTGGGCGTCGACCGGGGCACGCGCCGCGACCAGGCGGAGCGCCTCGTCCACGACCTCGACCTCGTGATGGTCGAGCAGGTGGACCGCGACCGCTTCAGCCGACTGCAACATCGACATCAAGCTACCACCGTTGGGAACCGGTGGTGAGGAGACGGCAGGGGTGCGCTCGGATAGCGACGCAGGCCGCAGTCCCGTGCCAACTGCCGTGGCCGCGGTCACGCCGTCGCCCCTGCGCGTGCGGCCCGCGCCGCCCGCCGCCGCTTCAGCAGGAAGCCGACCACGATCGCCAGGATGACGATGACGACGCCGACCGCGATGACGAGATCGACCCGCTTCGCCTTCTTGGCGACGGCCTCCCAGTTCTCGCCGATCTGGTAGCCGAGGACCATCAGGCCACCGCCCCACAGCGACGCGCCGATCAGCGTCTGCATGATGAACTGCGGCAGCTTCATGCGGGCGATGCCGGCCGGCACCGAGATCAGGTGGCGCACGACCGGCAGGAAGCGGGCGATCAGCACGGTCCACATGCCGTAGCGGGCGAAGAACTGCTCGGTCTTCTCGAGATCGGCGGGGCGAACGAAGACGTACTTGCCCCACTTCAGGAGCAGCGGCTTGCCGCCCGCAGCGCCGAGCCAGTACGACAACAGCGAGCCGGTCAGCGCGCCCGCGGCGTTGAGGAGGAGGATGACCGCGAGCGAGAAGTGGCCGCGGCTCGCCATGTAGCCGGCGTACGGCATCACCAGGAGCGACGGGACCGGGACCATCGTGCTCTCGAGGACGATGAGCAGGAACAGGCCGGGGTACCCGACGTCGAGGATGAAGGTCTGCATCCAGTGGGCGATGGAATCGAGCACGCGGGGCGGTTATTGCCCCGGGGCCGCGGCAAACGCAACCTGATGCGCGCGCGAGCGGCGGAAAAGATCGGGCAGATCGGACCCGGGTGGGAGCCGAGCCCACGTCGAGAATGCCGAGGAACCACGGTCGGGGTGCTATCGTCGCCGCCAAGGGGGATCCGTGCGCCAACTCTTCGTGCTCGCGCTGACCGCTGCCGTCCTCGGCGGCTGCTCACTCTTCGGTGGCGACGACGGCGGCGACAACGGCCCCGACGGCGGCGCCGGCACCACCTGCGCCGCCGCCGACGAGTGCGCGCCCGGCTTCGTGTGCGCCGCCGACGTCTGCATCTTCCCCGGCACCGTCGGCGTCGGCGGCAGCTGCTCGGCGAACCGCGACTGCTCGACCGGCCTGCAGTGCGCCCTCAACGGCATCTGCGCGCCCGCGGGCGGCGGCGCGATCGACACGCCCTGCGTGTCCGGCGCCGACTGCATGTCGACCTTGCACTGCGAGCTCGACGGGCTCGGCGGCACCTGCCAGGCCTCGGGCACAGGCGACGTCGGCGCGACCTGCGCCGCGCCCGCCGACTGCCTCGCCGGGCTGGCGTGCTCGGGCAGCGGCGAGTGCATCCGCGCGGTCGACGCGTATCCGCCCTACGCGGGCGTCACCTGCGGCGGCGACGAGAGCCCGTTCCGCGCGTACTTCGAGCTGCCGCGCCCGGGCGCGCCGATCGCCGACTTCTACCGCCTGCCGTTCCCCAACGACGCGCGCATCAACGCCGACGGCACGCTCGATCTGTCGGACTTCCCGCGGCCCGGGCTGTCGCTGCTCGGCGTCGACCTGGTCGATCTCTACGCCGACGCCGCCGCCGCCGACTTCGACGGCTTCGCGAGCCTGTCGGTGACGTCGTTCCGGTTCTCGTCGCCGCTCGACTTCGCGACGGTGCAGAACGGCGCGGCGCTGTTCATCGTCGACATCACCGACCCGGGGCTGCCGGGCTACGGCGCCAACCGCAGCCGCGCGTTCAACTACGACACCGGCAAGGGCAAGTTCGCCTGCCAGAACCGCCTGACGCTCGGCAACCGCACCACCGATCCGCTCGAGCCCGGCCACACCTACGCGGCGTGGGTCTCGACCGCGGCGCGCTCGACCAGCGGCGCGGTGCCGATCCAGGATCCTGATCTGATCGCGGTGCTCGGCGCGACGGCGCCGACCGACCCGACCTTGGCGCGGGCGTGGACCCAGTACGCGAAGTTCCGCGGCTACCTCACGGCGCAGACCCGGCCGACGACCGAGGTCGCGACGGTCGCGGTGTTCACCGTCGCCGACGCCAGCGCGATCGCGCGCAAGCTGGCAGCCCAGGTCGAGGCGGCGCCGGCCCCGACGATCACCGACCTCACGCTGTGCGACGGCGTCGCGATCTCGCCGTGCGCGGGCGGCGACTCGACCCGCGCCTGCGGCGACTCGAGCGGCGCGTTCTACGAGGTCCACGGCCGCCTCGGCGTCGCCAACTACCAGGGCGGCACCCTGCCCTACGAGCGGCCGGCCGACGGCGGCGCGATCGAGCTCGACGGCAGCGGCGAGCCGGTCGTGCAAGGCGCGCTGTCGGTGTGCTTCGCGATGACGATCCCGAAGACCGCGGCGCCGAGCGGGCGCTGGCCGGTGGTGATCCATGCTCACGGCACCGGCGGCGGCTATCGCGCCGCGATCGACGACGGCATCGCCACCGCGCTCGCGACCGCGGCGGTGCCGATGGCGACGTTCACCTTCGACGGCGTCGGCCACGGCGCGCGGCGCGGCGACTCGGGCCGCGGCTCCGACAGCCTGGTCTTCAACCTCGTCAACCCGCGGGCCGCGCGCGACAACCACCTGCAGGGTGCGGTCGACGTGCTGACCGCGCTGCGGCTCGCCGATGTCGCGGCGCTCGACGTGACCGGCGTGCCCGCGGCGATCGACTTCGATCCGGCGCGGACGTACTACTTCGGCCACTCCCAGGGCGGCAACGTCGGCATCCCGGCGCTCGCGGTGACCGATCGTGCGCCCGCCGCGGTGCTGTCGGGCGCAGGCTCGGCGCTGGTCGAGGGCATCCTCGGCAAGAAGCAACCGGTCGACGCCAAGATGGGCCTCGAGCTCTTGCTCGGCGAGGGCCTCGGCGGTGGCCATCCGGTGATGATCCTGTGGCAGCTGTTCTTCGATCGGATCGATCCGGTGAACTACGCGCCGATGTTGATCCGCCGGCCGCCGCCGGGCGTGGCGTCGAAGCACGTGTGGATGTCATGGGGCAAGAGCGACAACTTCTCGCCCGAGGCGACGCTGACCGCGACCGCGGCGGCGGCGGGGCTGGTGGTCGCCGAGCCGCAGGTGACGCCGCTCGGGCTGCCGACCGACCCGCGGCCGATCAACCCGACCCGGGTCGGCGGCGACGGGCCGCAGCGGTTCGGCGCGGTGTTCCAGTACGACTCGCTGGGCGCCTACGACGGCCACTTCGTCGCGGTCCGCCATCCGACCGCGATCGCCGACTGGCGCGCGTTCCTGGTGAGCGTCGCCCAGGGCGCGCCCGTCGTCCCGTGATCAGGGCGCCGCGGCCTTCGCGGCACGCGCCTCGCGGATCAGGCGCTGGTACGCCTCGGCCATCGCCGCGGCGAGGCGCGACAGCGCGGCGACGCTCTCGACCAGCGACCCGGTCGGTGCGATCGCGAAGATCAGGCTGACGACCCGATCGCGGACCGCGATGGGGACGACCGCGATCGGCCGGGCGCCGAGATCGGCGAACAGTGACAGGAAGCGGGCCTGGGCCAGGCCGCCGGGTGGCGCCTCGCCCGCGAAGGCGCGGCGATCGTCGTGGACGGTGGCGAGCACCGTCGGCTGGCCGAGCGGCACGACCAGGGACTCGATCGCGGCGTCGGTGAGGCGGCCGCCGAAGCCGCGGTGGCCGAGGGCGAGGCCCTCGCGGACCATCAGCACCGCGGCGCCACGCCACGCGCCGCGGGTGTAGGCGACGGCGAGATCGGCGATGCGATCGCTGGCGTCGGCCTGGGCCATCGCGGCGATCGCGACGTCGAGGGCGATCGCGGTGGTCGGCGGCGCGACCTCGGTGCGGGTCGGCACCATCAGGATCTGCGAGGCGT
>JAYTAJ010000128.1:0-2087 GCA_043737575.1 Myxococcales bacterium
CGCGCCGCTGCTCCTGCCGCTCGGCGCGACGGTGCTGCGCCGCAACCTCGACGCCTGGTTCGCCGAGCTCAACGTCCGACCGCGGGTGATCGCCGAGGCCGAGGACTCCGCGCTGCTCAAGGCCTTCGCGGCCGACGGCATGGGCCTCATGTTCGCGCCGTCCGCCGTCGCCGATCTGGTCGCCCAGCGTTACGGCCTGACGCCGGTCGGGACCACCGACGCGGTGCGCGAGCACTACTTCGCGATCACCGGCGAGCGCCGTCTGCTCCACCCCGCGGTCGTGGCCATCCGCGCGGCCGCGCGCGGTGGGTTCCTGCAAGCGCCGTAGCTCACAAATCTCGAAGGATGCCTTCCGAACTACCGAGTTGTTGCGAGCGCCGACCCGACCCACAAGAGGTGGATGCTCTGGCTGTACGTCGGCTTCATCGCGTTCATCGTCGGCCTCCTCGCGCTCGACCTCGGGGTGTTCCACCGCAAGGCCCACGTCGTCCAGGTGCGCGAGGCCCTCGGTTGGTCCGCGGTCTGGATCAGCCTCGGCCTCGGCTTCGTCGGGTTCATCTACCTCGGCTACGAGCACCACTGGCTCGGCCTCGGCACCACCCCCGACACCATGGCGATCGCCACCATCACCACCGACGGCACCGCGATCTACAACGACGGCGCCTCGGCCGCGATCAAGTACCTCACCGGCTTCCTCGTCGAGAAGTCGTTGGCGGTCGACAACATCTTCATCGTCGCGATGATCTTCAGCTTCTTCGCGGTGCCGGCGATGTACCAGCACCGCGTGCTGTTCTGGGGCATCGTCGGCGCGCTGGTGCTGCGCGGCGCGATGATCGCGATGGGCGCCGCCCTCATCACCCGCTTCAACTGGATCATCTACGTCTTCGGTGGCTTCCTGATCCTGACCGGCGCGAAGATGTTGCTGTTGAAGGGCGGCGCAGCCGACCTCGACCACAACCCGGTCGTGCGCCTGGTGCGTCGTCTGATCTCGGTGACCCAGCGCTACCACGGTGAGCGCTTCTTCGTCCGGGCCGGTTCGTCGGCGAGCCACGCGCCGGCGGTGCCGGGGGGGCCGATCGAGCACGATCAAGTGGTCGAGCGGGCGCGGCGTGGCGCGCTCTTGGCCACGCCGCTGTTCCTCGCGCTGGTCCTGGTCGAGCTCACCGACGTGATCTTCGCGATCGACTCCATCCCGGCGATCTTCGCCATCACCACCGACCCGTTCCTGGTGTTCACCAGCAACATCTTCGCGATCCTCGGGCTGCGCAGCTTGTACTTCGCGCTGGCCGGGATGATCGACTCGTTCCGCTACCTCAAGGTGTCGCTCGCCCTCGTGCTCGTGGTCATCGGCGTGAAGATGATGACCCACGTCTGGCTGAAGGCCTGGCTCGGCGCCAGCTTCAACTTCTACGTGCTCGGCGTGGTCGGCGGCATCCTCACCATCGGCGTGGTCGCGTCGCTGATCGCTCGCCGACGAGCGCGCCGACGCGGCGCATGAAGTAGGCTGCGCCGCATGAAGCTCTTCGGCACCACCACCTCGCCGTTCGTCCGCCGCGTCCGCGTCGTCGCCGCCGAGCTCGGGCTCGCCTACGACCTCGTCAACACCGCCGTCGACGACGGCCAGGCCGCGCTGCGCGATCGCACGCCGATCTGGAAGGTCCCCGTGCTCGAGGTCGATGGCCGCACGCTGTTCGACTCGCGGGTGATCATCGACTGGCTCACCACCACCCGCGGCTGGGGCCCGCTGCGGCAGCCACGCGATCAGTGGCAGGACGCCAACGTCACCAACGCGATCGACGCCGCGCTCGACTCCGCGATCCAGCTGTTCTACCTGCGGCGCGAGGGCTTCGACCCGATGTCGATCCCGTTCGGCCAGCGCCAGCTCGATCGCATCGCCGCGATCTTCGAGTGGCTGCCGGGCGAGCTGCCCGCCCACGATCCCAGCCGCGGCCTCGGCCTCGCCGAGCTGTCCCTCGCCTGCGCCCTCGACTGGATGGACTTCCGCGAGACCTACCCGACCGCGCGCCACGCCGACGACTTCGGCGAGCTGCGCAAGACCCTCGACGCCCGCCCCAGCCTCGCCGCGA
>JAYTAJ010000129.1:0-2085 GCA_043737575.1 Myxococcales bacterium
GGCGACAGCCCCGCCATCAGCTTCGCCATCACCGTGCCGTCGCCGCCCGCCCAGCTCGCGAAGTACAGCGCGAAGGCGCGGCGGTTGCGCTCGTCGAGCTCCGCCGTCAGCCCCAGATCGAGGATCATCACGCGGCCGCGCGCGTCGACCAGGAGGTTGCCCGGGTGCAGATCGGCGTGGACGAAGCCGTCGGCGAACACCATCTGCAAGAGCGTGCGAAAGCCGATCGTCGCCAGCCGCGTCGGATCTGCGCCCAGCCGCTTCGGCGCCTCCAGCACCTTCGCGCCCTCGACGAACTCCATCGTCAAGACCCGCGCCGAGCACAGCCCGTCGTGCAGCGCCGGGAAGCCGACGTCCGGATCGTTCGCGAAGTTCGCCGCGAAGCGCCGGTTGTTCGCAGCCTCGATGCGGAAGTCGATCTGCGCGCGGATCGCGCGGCCGAACTCGTCGACGCTCTCGACCGGCGCCAGCAGCCGCGCCGACGGCGACAGCGCGATCACCCGGGCCACGCCGCGCATCACCGACAGATCGAAGCCCACCAGGTCGACCAGCCCCGGCCGCCGCACCTTCACCGCCACCCGCTCGCCCGAGCGCAAGGTCGCGCGATGCACCTGCGCCACCGACGCCGACGCCACCGGCCTGCGCTCGAAGTCCGCGAACAGCTCGTCGGGCCTCTTGCCGAAATCCTCGCGGAACGCGCGCTCGACATGCCGCCACGCGAACGCGCCCACGTCGTCCTGCAGCCGCTCCAGCGCCGCGATGATGTGCGGCGCGAACAGGTCCGGCCGCGTCGACATGATCTGCCCGACCTTCACGAACGTCGCGCCCAGCCCGATCAGCAGCCCCGCCAGCCGCCGCCCGAACCACGCCTGGCGCGCCGCCGCGCCGCGGAGCGTGATCACCAGCAGCAGCCACCCCACCAGCCACAACACCCCGTGCCCCAGCAACAACAGCGCGACCCACATCCCGCGACCAGCGAAGCGAAGCGCGCGCACGATGCGTGTACTATCAGGCCCGGCGATGCGTGGGCAATGCTGGAGATGGGCGGCCGCCGCCGCGCTGGTCGTCGCGACCTCCGCCGTCGCGCACGCCGATCTCGCGCTCACCTACGTCGCGCCCGCCGACTGCCCCGACGAGGCCACCGTCCGCGCCGCCATCGACGCCGAGCTCGACGCCCGCGTCCTCGCCGCCGACGGCACCACCCTCGTGATCGCCAGCCTCGCGCGCGTCGAGCGCGGCTTCGGCGGCACGCTCACCGTCGTCGCACCCGGTCAGACCGCGCGGGCGCACCACGTCGCGCCGCACGCCAGCTGCGCCATCGTCAGCAGCAGCCTCGTCGTCGCCCTCGGTCGCTACGTGCGCGAGGTCCGCAGCCAGGTCGTCGAGCGCGCGCCGCACTCCGAGCCCGCGCCCCCGCCGCCCAGCGGCGACGTCACGATCGCCGTCGGCGGCACCGCTGGATTGTTCCCGAGCGCCGCCCCGATGTTCTCCGTCGGCGGTCGCGCCCGCCGTCCCGGGTGGCTCGCGGGCGGGCGCGCGCGGTTCGCGTGGTACCGCGAGCCCGGCGAGTCGTCCTACTTCTTTACCGAACGCGCGACCGCGACCGTCGTCGAGGCCCTCGGCCAGCTCTGCGCGCATCGCGGCCCCGCCGAGATCTGCGCCGAGGCCGGGGCCGGTCTCCGCAGCAGCAGTTACAACTTCGTCGGGACCGGCGACTCGCACCTCGACTTCTACGGCGTCGGCGGCGTCCGGGCCGCGCTGAACATCCCCTTCGGCCGGCGCGTCGCGCTCGCCCCCGCCGTCGAGGTCCTCGCGACCTCCGCCCAACCCCGCGCCAGGTTCCTCGACGACTACTTCGCACCGTCGCAGTGGACCGCGACCTTCGAGCTCGCCCTCGTCGTCTTCCTCGATCGGAAACGCTGACCCGCCTCTTGACTCGCGCGTCGCCGCCAGCTACCAGAAGGCCTCGCGAAATCCCACTCGCGATACCCCTTGGCGCGTAGCTCAGCGGCAGAGCATTACCTTGACACGGTAGGGGTCCACGGTTCAATCCCGTGCGCGCCAACGACTCGGATGGGGAAGGGT
>JAYTAJ010000130.1:0-11229 GCA_043737575.1 Myxococcales bacterium
CGTTGTTCGGGTCGGTGTTCCCGTTGTTCGGGTCGGTGTTCCCGTTGTTCGGGTCGGTGTTCCCGTTGTTCGGGTCGGTGTTCCCGTTGTTCGGATCGGTGTTCCCGTTGTTCGGATCGGGCTGCTTGTCGGGATCGACGCCGACCTCGCGCATCTTCGGTTCGATGAACTTCTCGACGATGACGCCGGCCTGCGTCACCTGCGCCGGGGTGGCGCCCTTGGGCTCGACCGCCTGACACGCGGTGAGGGCCTCGCTGAGCTTGCCCTCCTGGTACAGCGCCATGCACAGGTTGAGGTAGAAGCGGCCCTCGGGCGACAGCACGATCGCGGCGCGGAACTTCGCGGTCGCCTCGGCGGCGCGCATCGGCTTGGCGTTGAGCAGCGCCTTGCCCTGCTCGTTGAGCCCGTCGGCCTGCTTCGCGGGCGATTGCGCGTGGGCGGGGGAGACCAGGGCGGGGGAGACCGCGGCGATCAAGCAGGCGGTCGAGAGTCCCAGTGTCAGACGAGTCCAAGCCATGAGCATCCTCCAGACGGATCGCCGACGAGCGACGACAAAGACGGCGCGCGGAGCATATCATTCAGGCGCGGACCTCGCGCGCGTGTGGCCGTCACAGTTGCGCGGCGCGCGTCACTACGATCCGGCGCGGGCGCGCAGCGCCTCGATCAGGACCATGCGCGCGGCGGTGTGGGCCTTCAGCTGCCACAGCTCGGGGTTGCCGAGCAGCACCGACACTGACAGCGTCGGCTTGTCCGCTGGCGCGTAGCCGACGAACCACGAGTACTGCATGTAGAACGGCTCGTTGACCGACAGCGTGCCGGTCTTGCCCGCGACGGTCGCGTCGGGGATGCGGCCGCGGCCGGCGAAGGCCTTGGCGGCGCTGCCGTTGGTGCAGGTCTGCGCCATCATCGCGCCGACCTGATCGGCGACCGACTCGTCGAGGACGCGGCGGCCGGGTCGGCCGGCGACCGCGGTCTCGATCGCGCCGTCGATGTACGCGGCGACCAGCTGTGGGGTCGCCGCGAGGCCGCCGGTGCCGACGGTGTTGGCGATCATCGCGCCGCCCAGGCACGACAGCTCGACGTTGGTGAAGCCGGCCGCGGTCTTGGCGAGCTCGACGCCCTTGTCGGCGGGCAGGGTGACGTGGCCGTAGGCGGCGCGGGCCGGCAGCGACGCGCTCGCCGACAGCGGCGCCTCGAAGCCGAAGCGGCGCGCGGTGTCGCCGAGGAGCGCGGGGGTGAGCCGCTGGTGCACCAGCTTGGCGATGATCGCGTTCTGCGAGTGCGCGAGGCCGTAGGTCAGGTCCTCGCAGCGGCGGTCCTGCTTGGAGTCGGTCAGGTTCGACTCCATCACCGAGCGCACGCCGCCGTGGAAGCAGACCTTGTCGTCCTTGTGGGCGCCGGCCTCGACCAGCGCGGTCGCCGAGACGATCTTGAAGATCGACGCCGACGGCGCCCAGGCGTCGAGGGCGAGGCTGGGGTCCGACGTGCCCTCGCCCTGGCCCTTCGGGTCCTCGGTGCGGCGGCCGGCCAGCGCGAGGATGCGGCCGTCGGGATGGGTGACGACGATCGCGCCGCGCGGCGCCCGGGCGCGGCGCAGCACCTTCTCGGCGATCTCCTGGATGCGGGGATCGAGGGTCAGCACCGCGAAGCGGCCGTCGCTCATGGGCGCCAGGTAGCGATCGCCGTGCAGCTCCATGCGCGCCAGGTCGACGGTCGGCGAGCCGTCGGGGAGCGGGGCGGGCGGCACGGTGAACGCGGCGGCGCTCGGGCGCGGCGGCGCGGGTGGTGGGATCGGCTCCGCGGCAGCGGGCACGGTGGCGGCGCTCGCGCTCGGCGTCAGGTCGCGGTCGCCGATGCGCGGGGCGACGCGATCATCGTCACGGCCCAGGGCCAGGACGGCGGCCGCCAGCGCGACGCCGACACCGAGGAGCAGGTTCCTGCGGACCCGACCGGACATGAGCCCTAGGCTTACCGCACCGGGGCCTCGAGCGGCAACAAAACAACGATCTTGCGCTACCTTCGGCCCCGATGGTCATGTCGCTCGCGCTCGATCGTTCCGTCGTCCTGGCGCTCGCGATCGCGGCGATCGCCGCGTGTGGCGGTCGCCCGCGCAAGCCGTCGGCGCCGCCGCGGGTCGATCGGCTGCCGACGCCGAGCGTCCACGTCGGCGAGTGCGCGACGCCCGAGCGCGACGGCGTGGTGTCGGCGCACCCCGACCGCCAGCGCGCCGATCGCGACCTCGACGGCGACGGCCGGCCCGAGACCGTGATCGCCGATCGCGCGCTGTGCGCCGCCGACGGCAACTGCTACTGGAACGTGTTCGTGCGCGAGACCACCGACGGCTGCGAGCGGTTCGCGGGCGCGGTCGCCGGCATCGCGCTCGAGCCGGCGCCGCCCGGCACCTCGCGGTGGCCCGACATCCGCGGCTACTGGAGCCTCGGCGGTGCCCGCGTGCTCATCCACACCTACCAGTTCCGCCGCGGCGGCTACCTCCTGACCGACGCGCTCCTGTGTCGCCGCCAGGACGACGACCGCCTGCTGTGTACCGAGTCCGAACTGTAGTGCTGGAAGCCGGCTCGCACGCTCCGAGTTGGGCTACGCTAGGGGGCGAGTGAGCGACACCGGGCGCAACAAGACCGTCGTCACCGCGATCTCGAAGATCAGCGACCGACCGGCGGCCAAGGAGGCGTGCCTGGTCGTCATCTACGGCCTCGACCTCGGCCGCAAGTTCAACCTGACGCGCCCGCAGATCATCATCGGCCGATCGAGCAAGGCCGACATCCAGATCGATCAAGAGGCGGTGTCGCGCAACCACTGCAAGATCATCAACCAGAGCGGCTCGATCATGCTGCGCGACATGGGGTCGACCAACGGCACCTATATCAACGACGAGCTGATCGACGAGTACCTGCTGCGCGACGGCGACTTCATCAAGGTCGGCCGCTGCATCTTCAAGTTCCTGTCGGGCTCGAACATCGAGAACGCCTACCACGAGGAGATCTACCGGCTCACGACCATCGACGGGCTGACCCAGATCTACAACAAGCGGTACTTCCAGGAGACGCTCGAGCGCGAGATCGGGCGGGCCCAGCGCTACCGCCGCGACCTGTCGCTGATCATGCTCGACATCGATCGGTTCAAGCAGGTCAACGACACCTACGGCCACCTCGCCGGCGATCACGTGCTGAAGCACCTCGCGACCGCGACCAAGACCCGCATCCGCCGCGAGGACGTGCTGGCGCGCTACGGCGGCGAGGAGTTCGCGATCATCCTCCCCGAGATCGATCATCACAACGCGATGCAGTTCGCCGAGAAGGTCCGCGCGCTGGTCGAGCGCACCGCCTTCAAGTTCGAGGACACCGAGATCCCGCTGACGGTGTCGGTCGGGGTCGCGACCCTGACGTCGGACATCGCCGAGTGGACCGGCTTCGTGAAGGCCGCCGACGACAACCTCTACGCCGCGAAGGCCGGCGGTCGCAATCAGGTGGTCGGATAGCGATGTTCGACGGCGAGGGTGGAGGGGACGAGCGGCGGCTGGTGGCGACGATGGTCCACGATCTGCGCAACCCGCTGGCGGCGCTGGCCGGCAACCTCGAGCTGTTGCGCGAGGAGCTGGGGGGCGTGGCGCTGACGACGACCGCCGATCGCTGCCTCGCCGACTGCGCCGCGCTGGTCACGCGGGCGCTGACCATGGTCGCGACGATCGGCGACGCCGACGCGCTGGCGGCCGGCACGGTGGTGGTGCGGCGCACTCCGGCCCGGCTCGCGGCCGAGGTGATCGCGGCGCTCACGACGATCGACGCGGTGGTGCAGACCCGGTCGCTGACGATCGAGCGCGCGGTGCCCGAGGAGCTGACCGCCGACGTCGACGTCCGGCTGATCGGCCGGGTGCTGCAGAACCTGCTCGACAACGCCGTGCGCTACACGCCGCGCGGCGGCACCGTCGCGATCCGCGCCGAGCGCGATGGCGCCGAGGTCGTGCTCGCGGTCGGCAACAGCGGCCCGGCGCTGGCCGACGGCGATCGGGCGCGGGTGTTCGAGCGCGACTTCCGCAGCAGCGAGCGCGAGGAGGGGGCGCGTCGCGGCCACGGGCTGGGGCTGTACTTCTGCCGCCTGGTCGCCGAGGCCCACGGCGGCAGCATCGCGGTCACGTCGCGGCCGACCTTGCCGATCGAGTTCGCGCTCCGCCTGCCGGCGTGACGCTCAGAGCACGAAGGCGAGCGTGACACCGACGCCCGCGCCGATCGCGATCAGCGCGACGATGATCCACACGAACTTCAGGTTCGACGCGGGCGCGCTGCGCGCGAGCTCGGGATAGTACGGCGGTGGCTGCTGCATGCCGGGCTGCTGCATGCTGCCCGCGGGGTACATGCCCGGGTTCGACGGCGGGTGCGGCTGCTGCATGCCGTGCCCGTGCCCGTGCCCGTGCTGCATGCCGGGCGGCGGCCCGAACTGCCCGCGCGGCGAGCCGCGATCGGGCGGCATCGTCGGCAGGCCGTGGAGATCGGGCTGCGATCCGCCCGCGGTCATCGGCAGGTGGCCCGACGCCGACGGCTGCACGTGCATCATCGGGTTCTGCAGCATCGGGTTCGATGCGGGCGGCGCGCGCAGCGGCTCGGCGACCGGCGGGCCAGGCGGCGGCGCGGGCTCGCCCCAGCGACCGGTGGCGAGACACTCCTGGGCCGCGGCGGCGAGGGCGCCGACGTCGGCGAAGCGCGCGTTCTTGTCCTTCTCCAGCGTCTTGCCGATGATGCGATCGACGCCCGGCGGGATGGCGGCGAGGACCCGTGAGGGGTCCGAGCCCGAGTTCGCATTGGCGTTCACCGTCGACGGCGGCTTCGGCGTCTGCTTCAGCTGCGCGGTGATCAGCGCGGCCGGGCCCTTGGCCTCGGGGAACGGCAGGCGGCCGGTGAGCAGCTCGTAGCCGAGGACGCCGAGGGCGTAGACGTCGCTGCGGCCGTCGAGCTGCTTGCCCATCAGCTGCTCGGGCGACATGTACTCGAGGGTGCCGAGGGTCTGGCCGGTCGCGGTGAGCTGCGGCGCCTGCGGATCGACCGAGTTGTCGCCGCGCATCACCTTGGCGATGCCGAAGTCGAGGATCTTCACGAACTCGAGATCGCCGCCGCGGTTCTCGAGGTAGATGTTCTCGGGCTTGAGGTCGCGGTGGACGATGCCCTGGCGGTGGGCCTCGCCGAGCGAGCTGCACATCTGCGACAGGATCTTCAGGACCCGGCGCCACTCGATCGGCGCCTCGTTGTGAAAGACGGTGTGGAGGCTCTTGCCCTCGAGCAGCTCCATCGCGATGTAGAGCGTGCCCTCGGGCGTCGAGTCGAAGTCGTAGGTCGTGATCGTGTGCGGGTCCTGCAGGTTGCAGAGGACCAGGCCTTCGCGACGGAACCGCGCGACCAGGTTCTCGTCGCGCGTCATCTCCGGGTGCAGCAGCTTGAGCGCGACCTTGCGGCCGGTCTGGACCTGGGTGCCGCGGTAGACCGCGCCGAAGCCGCCCTCGCCGAGCTTCGACTCGATCTTGAAGCGGCCGTTCAGGACCTGGCCGAGGAACGGATCGCCCTCGGGTTTGCGGCGGTTGAGGCCGGGGATGTTGGGCTTGGCGCCGGGCCGCGCGATCAGCGGATCGGAGCCGGGCCGCGACGCCGCGGGGCGCACGGGCGCGGGGCGCACGCCGCTGCCCGGCTCAGGACGCGCCGCGGGTGCGGGCGACTGGAGCTGGTGGCCACAGACACCGCAGAACCGCGCAGCCGGCGGAAGCGGCGCCTGACACGACGGGCAGTTCATCCCCGGCGATTGTCCCCCAAGTCGCGCGATCACGCACGATCCAGATCGAGAAAACCGCCCGCGCTACGCCAATGCCACCCAGATCGCCAGCGCGGTGCCGACGACGGCCGCGGCGATCGCGGCGTACAGCGCCGCGCGGGGGATCCGCGGCCGCGGCGCGGCGACGATCGGGGCCGGGAGCAACGCCACCGCCGCGGCGTCGCCGACGAAGATGCGGATGCGCGGGCCGCCCGGCCCGAACTCGACCACGATCGGCGCGCCGACCGCGATCGCGATCTCGGTGACGCGCTGGCCGTCGACGAACGTGCCGTTGGAGCTGCCGAGATCGACCAGGACCCAGCCGCGCTCGGTCGGGCGCAGCTCGGCGTGGCGCGACGACGCGTCGATGTCGCGGTGGGCGTCGAACGACACCTCGCAGTCGGGGTGGCGGCCGAAACGGGTGCGCAGGCTCGCCGCCAGCTCCTGGCGCTGCCCGCGGCGCGACCCGGACAGGTGATCGACGATCACCACAGGCGGCGACGCGGGCTCGGTCATGCGGACGGTTTCACCACAAGTCGCGGCCCGGGTAAACGCCAGCGGCGATCACGGCGTGACCGCGGTGCGGATCATCGCCTCGATGCCGGGGTCGTCGGCGCCGAGCTCGAGCCAGCGCTGCCAGGCCCGCAGCGCGGCGGCGCGATCGCCGCGGCCATCGGCGACGGTGCCCGCGAACAGCAGCGCCTCGGGCAGGCTCGGCGCGAGGGCCAGGGCGCGGGCGACGTGCTCGTCGGCGCGGGCGCGATCGCGAGCGCTCCACGCGGCGCGGGCGGTGCGCAGCTCGGCGCGGGAGCGGCGCACCGCGAGGCCATGGCCGGGATCGGCGGCGGCGTCGGCCGCGAGATCGGCGGGCGGGATCGGCCGGTCGCCTTCGCCGCGCAGCTCGTGGCGCAGATCGAAGCCGCGCAGGCGCGCGCCCGCGCCGACGCCGTCGCCGATCCACATCTGCAGCGACGCCGGATCGAAGACGACGACATGGGCGGCGGCGACGTCGTCGATCGCGGCGCGATGGCCGGCCGGGAGGCCCTCGTCGGCGAGGGAGCGGCGATCGCGGAGGATCGCGGCGACCGCGGCGGCGTCGGCGGGCGGCAGCTTCACCAGCGCCTCGGCGCGGGCGCTGCGGGTGACCGTCGCCGACGTGCGGGCCTGGCGATCGTTCTCGGGATCGTCGGCGAACGCCTGGGAGCCGAGCAGATCGCCGATCGCGCGGCTCGGCGGATCGCGGCGCACGCCGAACCGGACCGGGCCGCGATCGGCGACCGCCCAGTGGCCGCGGGTGCCGTCGACGATCACGTAGGCCGCGGCGCCGAGCGTCGGCGTCGCCTCGATCAGGCGGATCGCGCTGTCGAGATCGGTGGCCTGCTCGAGGACGTCGCGGGCCAGGAGCGCGATCGGCATCGCGCCGCGGGTGGCGCGGACCTCGCGGGTGCGGGTCGGGTGCACGGTCACGACCAGGCCGGCCGCGTTCATGCCGGTCACGACGCCGGTCAGCCCGGGCCAGCCGACGCCGATCCAGGCCTGGCGATCGGTCGCGTGGATGATGCTGACGACCGGCGCGCTCGCGGCCTCGCCGCCGTCGCCGAGGCCCGGCAGCGCCAGCACGCGGCCGACCCACAGCCGATCGGCGGCCGCGCCCGCCTGCGGCGCGACGATGGTGAGCGAGCGGGTGAGGTTGCGGGTCTGGGCCTCGGCGGTCCACGGCGCGGGCAGGCCGACGTCGAGCGCGACCAGATCGCGCAGCGCGTCGCGGTACGACAGCGACACGCCCGATGCGCGGGCGCCGCGGACCAGCCCGGCGAGGGCGCGGCGGTGGGCCTCGGGCACGCCGTCGTCGACGAAGCGCAGCCGCCAGTCGAGGCGCATGCCCGACAGCCATCCGCCGCGCCCCGCGATGGCGTCGAGCGTCGGTTGCAGCGCGCGCGCCATCGCGGGCAGGCGCGCGGCGAGGAGCCGACCTTGCGCAGCGCCGACCGCGAACGGCTCGCCGCGGGCGCGCAGCACCGCGAGCTCGCCGACGTACGCGAGGCTGGCGTCGGCCCAGCGCAGCCTCGGCGGCGCGCCGCTCGGCTGCTCGAGGACGACCGGCGCCACCGTCGGCTCGCCGTCGGGGACGTCGTAGGCGACCGAGCGCTGGTAGATGAACCACGCGACGACGAACGCGGTGATCACCAGCCCGACCAGCAGGCCGCCCGCGCGCAGCGCGCGTCCGGGCGACGCGCGCCGTCGGCCGATGACCAGATCCGACATCGCGCGCAAGGTACTCTATTGAGGAGCCGAACGCCTTCGGGCGTGAGGTTCCGAATCTCGTGCCTCCGAGACGAGCGGCGTCGCCGCGAGGCTCGGATCCGACGACGCCAGGGACCTCACGTCGTGATCCGCTCGAGACTCCGATTGACCGCGGTCGGCCGCGATTGCTACCGTCCCCGACCGTGCTGACGATCGATCTCGCCTCGGTCGTGATCGGCGCGGCAGTCGCGATCACCGCCGCGGTGATCGGCCTGCTGCTGCGCCGCCGCGCGATCGCGCCGTCGGTCGACGAGTCGCGGGTGGCGTTGCCGCGGGCGCCGCGGCCGACGACGGCAGGCGGCGGCGGGCCGGCGATCGCAGTGGTGCGCTCGGTGCGGCGGGTGACCGGCGGCCTCGAGGTCGCGACCTCGGGCATGGTGTGCCCGACCTGTCGGACCGAGTACGCGGGCATGCAGTACTGCCAGCGCGACGCGCGGCGTCTGGTGTCGGCCGAGGACATGCTCGAGGGCCGCTCGACCGGCGGCATGTGCCCGCGCTGCAGCCGCGCCTTCGATCCGGGGCTGCGCCGCTGTCCCCACGACAGCGCCGAGCTGGTGCCGCCGCAGGCCTACCGCGCGACCCGCCCGGCCGAGCCCGCGCCGACCGGCGTGCTCGCCAAGGTCTGCCCGGTCTGTCGCCAGCGCTTCGATCTGTCGGCGCGCTTCTGCGGCCGCGACGGCCACGACCTCGTCGTCGTGAACTGACCGTGCGTGACTGCGCTTACACGACGACGGGGCGGGCATCGCGCTAGTATCGGAGCAATGCGCCGAATCCTCCCCGCGATCGTCCTCGCCACCGCCTTGCCGCTCGGCGCCGCCCACGCCGATCTGCTGAGCTTTCGCGCCGAGGTCCACGGCGGCGGCGGCGGTGGCGTCGGGGTCGCCGGCGATCAGAAGGACAACGCGTTCCAGACCGGCGCGCGCGGCGCCGAGTACGGCGCGCTGGTCGGCATCGAGGTGCTGTTCATCGACGTCTGGGTCCAGCACCACCAGTACACCGACGGCTCGCTGATCGGCACCTGGACGCAGTTCATGACCGGCATGGACGTCGACGTCGATCTCGGCGTGCCGCCGAGCCAGCCGGGCAAGGAGCCGGGCCGACCCAAGGGCTACTTCGAGGCTGGCCTCGGGCTCGGCTTCGGCGTCGGCACCGGCCAGCAGGTCGAGCTGCCCCTCGACAACGGCGAGCTCACCGACAAGGGCTTCCTCGCCGAGGCGAAGATCGGCGCGGGCATCAACCTCGGGCCGATCCTGTCGCTCGGCGTGCTGGTCCCGATCTCGGGCGGCTACTTCTTCAAGAGCGGCGCGGGCGTGGTCGCCAACGATACCGGCACGCACTACCAGGCGGTCGAGGCCGCGGTGCTGGTCAACCTGCGGCTCAAGCTGAAGCTGAAGTAGCTCAGCGGCCGTCGTCGTAGATCGTGATGAGGTCGTAGCCGCGGTCGTTGTCGACGGCGGTGTAGACCAGCGCGAGGCCGCCGCGTCCGCCGGAGCAGCGGATGCCGATCACGCCGCCGTCCTCGAGCTGGGCGTTGATGCGCACCCGCAGCGGCTCGTAGGCGTCGTGGCCGGGCGGCAATGGATCGAACGCGACGCCGAGCAGCTGGTTGTAGCGCCAGCGCGGCGGCGCGGCGACGCAGCCGCCGGTGCCGACGGTGGGCTGGGCGAGTCGCTCGAAGAACCGCCCGACGTTCTTGCGCTCGCGCTCGGCCGGGTAGGGCGTGCCGTTGTCCTTCGCGAGGTCGGCCCGCTGCGCGTCGGTGAGCTCGGGCAGGCGGCCGAGCAGGTCGTAGCGGCGCAACAGGATCTCGAACACGCCGATCTCGGTGAAGTCGAACAGCGCCACCCACGGCTCGACGCCGGCGAGGGTCGCGCGCTCGAAGTCGAAGACGACGCGCTCGGGTAGCGCGGTCGGACGCGCGGGCGCTTGCGGCGCGGGCTGGGTGCAGCCGACGGCGGCGACGGCGGTGATCGCGAGGAGGTGCTTCATGCGGCGTTGGCCCAGGTCGGTCCGTAGTTGTCGACGGCGGCGCCGCACGGGATGCCGAGCGCCTCGAAGCCAGGCACCGCGACCTCGCGCACGAACGCCGAGAACACCACGCGCTCCTCGGCCGGCGTCATCAGGCCGTGATCGCGCACGCGCTGCGTGACCTCGCCGATCGGCCGCTCGCGCTCGACGACGTTGGCGACGCCGCGCAGCGCGATCGGCACCATCGCGGCCGCGGCCTCGATCGCCGCGGCGCCGCCGCGGTCGAGCGCGTAGCGCAGGTACGACCAGCCGAGCCGCGCGTGCATCACCTCGTCGGAGTAGATCGACGTCAGCACCGCCTGCGCCGCGGGATCGAGCGTGAGATCGCGGGTCGCCGACAGCACGGTCGTCGCGTAGGTCTCCGACACGCACGACACCAGCATCGTGTTGGCGAGGGCCTGGTGCAGCTTCGGTCGCTTGGGATCGTCGGGCAGGCTCGACATGCCGGGCGGCGGCAGGATGCGCTTGCCGCCATAGATCTCGACCATCCGCAAACAAAGCTCCGCGTGGCGGACCTCGTCGATGCCCGCGCGCAGGCACAAGGACAGCACGTCGGCGGGCGCCGCGGCCGACACCAGATCGATCGCCAGCACCGAGAACGTCGAGACCGCGAGGTACTCGGCCGACGCGCGGCGGGTCCAGGTCTCGGCCAGGCGTCGCCGCTCGTCGTCCGACAGCGCGGCGACCGTCGTCGCGCTCCACGGGATCGCGACCTGGCGCCGCCGCATCAACCGGTGATGCTCGGACTCGAGCGGCGTGCCCGACAGCCACCACGCGCTGACCGGCTCGAAGATCTCGTCGGCGACCTCGGCGAGGTCATCGGAAGGAAGGTCGGTCACTGCGGGCAACTCATGGGGGCTCGGGTGGGGGCCCTCATCGGGGCTTGCCCCGAAGGGGGAGGGGCTGGCCGGCATATACCCAGCGTGTCTAGAAGCTCGCGAGGTTAGCTGCTCGAAGGCTGCCATGCTGCCATGGCGCTGCCATCGCGACTAGTACCTCGCCACAGAGGTTCTGACCGGTCACGCCGCAACCTTGAGGGGGCGAGCTGATGCGTGACCTGCCGGACTCGGGTACGCGCGACCGAGC